>JBBQEA010000090.1:0-18577 GCA_038320245.1 Chitinophagales bacterium
GAAAAAGAAATTGCCGGAGTTAAAGGGGTAAAATCTGTAGTTAACAATTGTACTGTAGCACCTCCGCCTCCACCTCCTGCTCCCGTTGTTATTGCTGCCGACGACCCATTAACAATGGCTGTAACGGATGCTATCAAAGATTATCCTGGTGTAAAAGCTGATGTAAAAGATGGTGTAATCACACTAACCGGTGATATTACGAAAGACGCACTTAAAAAACTGATGCCGATGCTACAATCATTGAAACCAAAGAAAGTAGAAAACAAATTAACAGTAAAATAAAATTACAGGAGGAAACAAATTATGGCATTACAAGATAAATACAAACAACTTACAGATGCTGCAACTGCAGCCGGTGTAACCAATTTACAGGTAAGAGAGCAGGACAACGTTTTATACATTGATGGCACGGCTCCAAGCGGGGCTGTAAAAGATCAGTTATGGAATACGTACGATAGTATCGATCCCAATTTTGCTTCAGGAGATCTGGTGATGAATGTGAATGTAGATGTAGCCGCATCTGTAACAAAAGTAAAGGTAACTACAGAAAGCAGCAACCTAAACATCCGCAAAGGGCCTGGCACAGACCAGCCAATTGTTGGCAAGGCAGCACATAACGAAATCATCACCTTGGTGAGCCAAAGCAACGCACAATGGTGGCTTGTACGTACGGATGATGGTGAAGAAGGGTATGCCTACGCACAATACCTGACACCTGAGGCGTAGTAATATTTTTTATGATAACTTTTGCCACCCTGTTTTTGCAGGGTGGCTTTTTATTGCAACAATAAGCAGAACTTTGTACAAAATTTTATAGTATGAAATACCTTTTTAATAATATAGGCACCATTATTCTTTCGCTGATTCTTTTTTCCTGTAATGCACAAACCACCAGCCTGAATGCAGCTGAATTTGAAGCTGGTATCAACAATAAAGATTCCATCCAGATTTTAGATGTAAGAACAGCAGGTGAATATAGTGGCGGACACATTAAAGGTGCTTTGCTGGCAGATTGGAATAACAAAGAAGAGTTTAATCGCCGGGTGGCATTTGTTGATAAAACCAAACCGGTATATGTGTATTGCCTTAGCGGTGGTAGAAGTGCAGCCGCAGCAAAAAAAATGAGAACGGAGGGTTATGAAAAAGTGTATGAATTAAGTGGCGGCATCAATGCCTGGAAAGCGGCAGCAATGCCGGTAGAAGGAATGAGTGATGCTAAACAAATGACAATGGATGAATTTAATACAGCCATCAATTCTTCGGGTGCTGTGTTGGTAGATTTTGGTGCAGCATGGTGCCCTCCCTGCAGAACGATGGAACCAATTTTAACTAGCCTGCTCACCAATAATGCCGGCAAATTTAAATTGGTAAAAGTTGATGGTGGTAAAGATCAGGAAATATTAGAATCCTATAAAGTAACCGCCCTGCCCGTATTTATATTGTTTAAAAATGGTAAGCAGGTTTGGCGCAAAGATGGGGTAGCAAGTGAAAAAGAATTGGCGGAACAGTTGTGATTGTAATGAAAAGTTCATGTCAACAATATTAGTTTGTGCCAGCTATTTTGTCAATACATATCTGGCAAAAATATTAATTATCCTGCCCTGAAAGTAGCTGAATATACATCCAACTTTGATGCTGATTCTTTTGTTCCTTTCTTTATACTAATTCAAATAATTGCGTAACCAGCATGAAGGTAATTATATAAAAAGAGCCAGCTCGTAATTGTAGCTGGCTCCCATGAATTAAATGATTATTTAAAATACAGCAATCTTTCCATTAAATGTGTTGCCCGAATTGCCGGTGATCCTGATGAGGTAAACTCCCTGCTGTGCTGGTTTTGTAATGCTGTAGGTGCTTTGTTCTTTTGTAAGTACAATTTCCTTATTGTAAATCATCCTGCCTTCCAGCGTGTACATACTTAGCGTTGCTTTAGCTGCTGTGGCTCCCCAGGCTTTTATATCAATACTGCTCCCATTTACGGCAGTCACCACATGTAATTTTAAAGGTGAATCCATTTTTACCAGGATGGTTGTAAAATACGCTTTACGTCCATCAATATCCGAATGAGACAACCGATAATAATTAACAGTACCCGGCTGGTGATCTGTAAATGAATATTGTTGCGCTGCACTGCCTGCATGTGCGTTGGCAACTACCTGTCCAATTTCTTTAAATACTAAGCCGTCACTACTTTTTTCAATAGAAAAGTATTTATTGTTTATTTCATTGGTTGTTTCCCATTGTAATAAAACGTTTGATTTAACAGAGCGTCCTTTAAAGTAGATCCAGCTAACAGGCAATACCACATTACACAAGGTTGTATCAGCAGCAATGGCCGACGCCTGTGTAGTAATAGCACCAGCGATGGTAAATATTCTTCCATTGATGGAATCGCCGGTAGCAGTGCTGATTGCACCACCACATACAACTGAACCGTTGAATACTGCGTTTACACCCCATGTAGCAGCTGCGTTTCTAACCAACCAAAATACATTTTTAGCCTGTGCACCATTTATTAGTTTTACATATGATTGGGCAGCAGCCGTGAGCGCCCCGTCCGTTTGAATCACAAACACGGCATTGGAAAGTCCCTGTGCATTCAAATACAGCGTATCTGTAAGCGAAGTGGCAGATGCAAGTAAATAAGTGTGCGGCGTTAGCACCAGGTTATTTCCAAACTGAGCTGGCGTATTTAAAATTATATCAGGGTTTAGCAAATTCAAATAATTATACAACGTAGTAAGATCAGCAGCACAAGCCGCGGTAGAAAAATCCGGAGAGGGATGAATGGTGCCGCTTACTTTTAAAGGTTCGTACCCTCCAACGGCCCCTGAGTTGGTTCCGATACTGCCGGTTACAAACGAACCGTCCGTATCCGTTACATCACCTGTTGTTGCAAAAATGGCATAACAGGCAGCGGCTGGTCCTACTACTGGTAATGCAGGCCCTGTTGGCAGCGGCTCACCGCAACCGGTAGGGACAAATGCAAGGATACCATTTGTTGTAATGGCTCCTACACTGGTAAATGCCCTGCCCTCCAAAGTATCTTTTACTGTGAGACCAATAGCACCATTGATGGCAATAAGATTACCTGACATATAGGTTTCTGAAGCCAGATTGATTGTTCCGATAACACGCCAGAAAACGTTGCAGGCTTGTGTACCGTTGGCCAACTTCACCTTGGCGGCAAATGCAGAAGCATAATTCCCGCTAATGCGGAATATAAAAACAGCGTTCGGATTATTTAACCCGTCCAGAATCAGGTTACCATCCAACATAGAAGCGCCGGCAATATCGTAAACACCAGGAGTTAATATTTGTCCGGCACCCGGTGCCCCAAGGGCTCCCGAAATGGAGAAATTTGAAACAGCGCTGTTTATCTCACTGATGGCATTGTTAAGGTCGGTCTCCGCCTGCGCTGTAGCAAGGTTTGCAGCTGTTGTAATAACGCCATTTACATTTACAAATCCCGTAATGGCACTGGCACTATTGGTACCTACGTTGCCAGTTATCTGTGAGCGGGGAATATTCGTATCCGTTAATGCACCTGTAGTTGTAAAAAGAACAAAATTCTTAGCTGATGTGCCTAAGCCAGGTGCTATTTGTGCAATTGCATGAGTGGATAAAAATAAGATGATGGCAATAGAAAATGGTAATTTTTGTTTCATGTGTAACGGTGTTTTTTAAGTTTAGCGAAATGGTGCCAAAAATAAATCTTCCATTTACACCGGTTGTTACACACTTATCCAAAAACATTACATAATTCACACATTAGGCAAATTTATCACCTTGCTTTCTATTCTTTTTAAAAAACGGAATTAAGGATTGTTACTTTTTAATTTGAAGGAAAAAGCAGGCCAGATTGTATTGTCTGGGATAGTAAGGTATTCCAACAAGATAAGATGGGAAAAACCTATTTTTTAATTCAGTCCTTTTTTCAAAGAATGTATCGTCCAGATTATGAGCGATGGAGCAATGTGAAGGAATTTGGTAAATGCCGATCTGTGCCGATCGACTTCTTAATAAGACTAACAACAGCTTATAATCGGTATTCGATTCCGGTAGATCCGCTACATACATTTAGTATTGCAGTATGATAATACCGGAGTTTATAAGCCAGGTAATTCGATTTATTTTCTTTGACTTTGACAGAATTTTTTTAAATGAGCCATCAGTGAAATACTTTGATTAGTAACGCTATCAACAACGGCACAACCGAGGTACAGATCAACAATTGCTGATAAAATAAGACTGATAAAATGCCGCCATTATTTTTAATAATTGCAGCTTAATATTGGTTGACTTTGTGTTCTCTTAATTTATTTTTTTAAAATAGATAAAATAGTAAGAGGATAATAACACAAATAAAAAAATCAATTAACAGGACAGAAATATTTCTAAGAACTTCCTTCTTTTACAAAATCACTCACCAGATAGCTGATTAACTTACCGGTATTTTCATCTTTTCTCCCATCGGACAATTGTGTGGCACCCTCGCAGATATGTAGATAAGCAACCTTTGCATCGAGTGCCGTAAAACAGGCGAACTGCCTCGCTTGCAGCAAATTTATACCAGCAGGTGAGGTTCCACTGCTCAGTACATTTTCAATACAATCTAGGTCAATCTCTATACCGGTGTAAGTATCCTCCGTAAAGCCGGTGGCATGTGCTACAGCCTGAATAAAATTCTTTCTTTCATGCAAAAATATTTCCTCGTAGCTGATAAAATCTACAAAAGGATCGTTGTGGATATCCATCAAAACATTTTGAGAAATATAGTTTTCGTGCAGACCGATGATGCAATATTTACCTAAAAAGCCATCTTCACCGGCATAGCGAAATCCATTGCCACTATGCCTGCCTTCGGTGGTTCTAAAATCTGCATGTGCATCTAAATTAATTACGTTGATTTGCGCAAGCGGAATAACATCTGCTTTATGCAATCCCTTGGCAACCGCTTTAATAATGGGATATGAATTATTATGACCACCACCAATTACAATAGGTATCTTTTTTGCAGCTGCAATTATCTTGATAACATTTTCTACAGACTCATCAATGGCATTAACTGCATGCCGGTAAGCATCAATCAATTCTTCCTGATTATAGGCATTTTTTTCTATCAGGTATTTTAGGTCTCCAAAATCAAAATGTCCCAGCAACAATATATTTTCCCCGGTAAAATAATCATTGCTTTGCACATTCAGGAAAGAAGATAAAAAAGGGAGCCAGCTAGTATCTGCTCCACCAATTCCATGATTTGCCTTTACACCAATATCCTCCGGAATGCCCAGCAGCACGTACTTTGCTTTGGAATATTGCAGCTCCTGTGTCCAGTCTGCTCCTTGCTTTAATACCTGCAATCGCTCACCTATCTTGGTTTCGAAGCGGCGTATTTTAGTCAGCGATAAAATATCATCTTTACAATATGGCTTAAAATGTTTCATGTAGGGAAGGTAAGAAAAACATTGAGAACTTAGAATTTAGTACTTAGAATTTAGTACTTAGAATTTAGTACTTAGTATTTAGTACTTAGTATTTAGTACTTAGTATTTAGTACTTAGTATTTAGTACTTAGTATTTAGTATTTAGTATTTAGTACTTAGTATTTAGTATTTAGACTTAAAGAAATAGTACTTAGTATTGAGTACTTAGTATTTAGACTGGAGACTTTTTTTATGACAGGATTTTTTTAGGGTATAATTCAATACTTTAACTATTTACTGGCTGTATCAAATCCCAAAGATTACCATACAGATCCTGGAATACAGCTACCGTACCGTGAGGTTCTATTGCCGGTTCTCTTACAAATTTTATTCCTTTATTACTGTAGTCATTGTAATCTCTCCAAAAATCATCGGTATGTAAAAACAGAAAGACTCTGCCGCCGGTTTGGTTCCCTACCCTGCTTTGTTGCAATTCATTTGCTGCTTTGGCTAACAATAATTTGCAACCATTGGATCCAGGAGGCGCAACCAACACCCAACGTTTTTGTTCGCTTAGCTTCGTGTCCTCTACCAAGGTGAAATTTAATTGCTGCGTATAAAACCGGATGGCTTCATCATAGTCATTAACTACAATAGCTATTTGGGCTATTTGTTGTTGCATAAAAAAGAATTAAATAAAAGTTTAGAAATCAGGTTGTGTTAAAGTCGTCATCTCTTCGATGTTTAGGGTGTTTAGAAGTTTAGAGGTTTAGATGAAGAATCAAATGCCAACCCATTAATATTACGCAAAAAATGGAATGATTAATATTTAGTCTTTACCAGTTCCGCAGCAATTTTATCCAATGGCAATGTTACTGCGTCCGGAGAAAACTGCTCCCAGGCAATAAAACGAAAAGATTCTATTTGCTGTGTTTTTTGATACAGGGCCAGTTGCGATTCATCATAATCAAATGGAATTATTTTAAGTGGACAACTGATGGGTTCCAATGCCTGTACCAAATAATAAATAGACAATATTTGGTGGGCATTGTTAAAGGCACTGCGTTGGTAAATATCGGTGGTGTAAATATGTTCGCCTACTGCTACTTTTAAATTCATCTCTTCTATAAACTCCCTTTGCAGGCAATCCCTTGTGGCCTCTCCTAATTCAAGCCCCCCGCCAGGAAATTTGGTGTAATAGCCGCCACGGATATATTCATCACTCACTAGCACCTGCTTTGCTTCGTTAATTAAAATTCCGTAAACTCTTATTGTAAACATGCTGATAAATTTAAAACCATTTCCGCTTCATAAAATAGGCACTGATAATAACAGAGAGTACCAGCGAAATAATTATGGGCACATAAAATGAGTGCGGTAAATCCTGGCCGGGTATGGGTACATTCATGCCATATACACTGGCAATTAAAGCAGGTAACGAAAGTATAATGGTGATGGAGGTTAACCGTTTCATCACATTGTTAAGATTGTTGGATATGATGCTTGCAAATGCATCTAGCGTGCTGCTTAAAATGGTAGTGTAGGTATTGGCCATTTCCAAAGCCTGACTGGTTTCTACAATAAGATCGTCCAAAAATTCCTTTTCATCTTCATTCAATTGCAGCACATTGGTACGTGCCATTTTAATCATCAGCAATTCGTTGCTGCGCAAAGCTGTAATAAAATAAACCAGGCTCTTTTGTATTCGTACCAACTCCAGTAACTCTGCGTTGCGGTTGCTGTCATATAGTTTTTGCTCCAGTAAATTTCTGCGCTGGTTAATCTCTTTTAAAAAGTCAAGATAGTTGGTAACTACCTTTTCAAATATCTTTAGTACCATCATATTTTTCTTATCCGGGCTGCGGTTTTGAAAAGTATTTAAGAACTTTTTGATGGCTTCATTTTCAAATGAATTTACAGTTACAATTTGTTGGTGGGTTAAAATAATACAGATGGGTATGGTAATATAATAGGCATCGCTATCGTTAAAAGAATTGTTTTCTGTTGGTGTTTTTATTACAATCAGCTTGGCATTATCTTCTACTTCATACCGGCTGCGTTCATCAATATCAAGGGAGTCTTTTAAAAAGTCGATGGGGATATCAAGTTTATCACTCAGTTCTGTAAACTCTTCCTGTTTTAATGGCGGCAATACGTTCACCCATGAACCGGCCTCCGGTTTATCAATGGCAACAGTATGGGATTCTATATTTTTAAAATATTGTATCATTCAATTTTCAAAGGTTATGTATGCTGTAAATTATATCAGATCGCCTGAAGGTTATGCATGGTTTTAAAAAAGCAGGTAATCCTGGTTTCTCAAGGTAATCTTTCCTTGCAAAAGAAAAATGAATTAAGAAAGCTTCGGAAAATAGGCTTGTATTAAACAACTGTTTTAAGCAATTTCTATTTCTCCTTTAAATACAAATTCGGCAGGTCCGCAAAGCCAGATATCTTCAAAATGTTGATCATCAATTTTATCAAACTCAACGCTTAGGTTGCCGCCTTTTGTTTTTACTACAACTGTATTAAACCCATTTTCATTGTGAGCTGCAAGCAAGGCAGCCGCAGTAACTCCGGTGCCGCAACTCAACGTTTCATCTTCTACTCCCCGTTCGTATGTTCTTACAAAAATACTGTCCTCATCAATTGTTTCTACAAAATTTACATTGATGCCATCTGCAGCAAATGCATTGCTGTAGCGAATATCACTGCCGGTAGCTAACACATCAATGTCTTTTACATCCGAGGCAAATTTCACGAAATGTGGTGATCCGGTATTTAATATTGCATGGCCATTGTGGTAGGCCACTTCAGTAACATCTTTCATTTTAAGACTAACCGTTTCATCAATATCTATTTCCGCCTCGTGATCGCCATCTATAGCGTAAAACCTGAAGTTACTTTTATGAATGCCCATCTGGTAGGCAAATTTCACCAGGCACCTGCCACCGTTTCCACACATGGTACTTTGGTTACCATCCGAGTTGTAGTATTGCATCTCAAAATCGTATCCTTCCCTTCTAGTTAACAACATCAATCCATCTGCGCCAATGCTAAAATGACGGTTACAAAGTTGCTTCACCTGCTTACTGCTTAAAACCGGCGCTACAGAATTATAATTATCCAGGATAATAAAATCATTTCCTGTACCGTGGTATTTATAGAAAGTTATTTTCATGTTTATGTAACTGGTGTTAACCTTTTTTGTAGAAAGAAAGTGAAAAGATATTTATATACCCATCACTAAGCTGCAATTCTACTAATCATTAAACTCTAAAAAAATAAATGCCGTTTTGCTATTGATGTGCTGAAGCCTTTTGCAACGAAACTGCATCTGCTGGCATCAAAATAAAATCCTTATGCAGCATCAATATTTTCTGTGCAAAACTAATCTATAATTCCGTCTTATAATTTTGGCAAAGTAATATCGTTAAGGCTACTTTTCGCCCTGGCTAATTTCTCAATATCATCCCATTTTCTGGCAGCATCAATTGACAGTATTTCCCAACTATTTTTCCCGATCAATACATCGTCCTCTATACGTACACCGATATTCCACCATTTTTTATCACAATTACTTCCGGCAGGAATGTAAATGCCAGGCTCTACGGTAATCACCATATTTTCTTTCAACGCAAGGTTGTCGCCAATATCATGCACATCCAATCCTAAGTAGTGGGAGCAGCCATGAGGATAATAGGTTCTTACTTCACTTTTGTCTTTTATTATTCCCAATTTCAACAAACCGTCTGCCAAAATTTCTGTTGATTTTTTATTTAGGTTTCCAAAGGGTGTGCCCTCCACACATAATTTAAACACTGCTTCCTGTGCCTCATAAACCAGTTGATATATTGCTTTTTGTTCGGCAGTAAATTTTCCATTTGCCGGTACTGTTCTGGTAATATCTGCACTGTAGCCATGATACTCCGCACCTACATCCATCAACAACAATTGATTGGCTATTTTAGTACTGTTATTTTCTCCATAATGAAGAATACAGCCATTTGCACCTGCACCAACAATAGTAGGATATCCTTCATCTTCAGCGCCATACCTTCTATGAATGTACCGATGAATACCATCCACTTCATTTTCGCTCATATCAGCAGTTACTGCCTTCATTGCTTCTGTATGTGCAATGGCAGAAATTTTTATTGCCTTCCGAAAAACAATCATTTCTTCAGGAGTCTTAATTTGGCGTAATGCAGTAATTATTTCTCTGTAAGAATCCATTCCATCCTTTTGTGAAAGCAGTTTGCGTTTAATGGTTTCTAATTGTACTGAATCCGGCTTCGCCATTACCTGTTGAATATAACTGTCTTTCAATAAACGCTCATTGTTTACAGCGGCCCTTTTAATGGCTGTAATCATCTGGTCAAGGTTTTGCATAGTAGCAGTTGCCGCTAACCTTTGCTGTAGATTGTGGAGGGTTCTGTCTTCATCACTGATGGCAGCTTTTTCTTTAAATGTTTTAAGAAGGCCCGCTAAATCATAACCCGAATTATCATTTTTTACATCCGTTGGAATACCTGCGTATAGTACACTGGTAAAGTTTTTAAAATTGATGGGGAAATTATTAAACTCCTTTGTTGTGTAAACGGCAGAAAAGCCAAGTTTTTCTTTAGTACCTTCTATACCTAAACGTCTGCCAGTCCATGTTTCGGCTAGTTTATCCCTATCCCTTACAAACATTAATTCATTGTATGAAAGATTGTTTGATTGTTGGTTATCCTTAAAAATAAGTAAGACAGCATTGGATTCTTTATAACCGGAGAGATAATATAAATCAGGATTGGGATGATATTGATAACTGATATCTCTGGAAAAAGTTCTTTCGGGATAGGCAAAAATAACTGCAACTGAATTGGCTGGCATCTGCTTTCTAAATGCATCCCTTCTCCCTGTATGAAATTCTTTGCTGAGGTAATCGGTTGGTAAATTTTCCTGCGCAAATACTACATTTAAAAGCACGGATACTACAATACTACAAACTGTTTTTTTCATTATTGTTGGTTTATTTTAGTAGATTTTTATTGAGGAAAATAAATTACATATTGCTTATAACAGCCAATGATTGGATGATTAAATTTTCAACTGCTTTGTTTCCATCTTTCGAAAATTCTTTTCGAATACGATTGGCAACGATTGCACTAATGCTAAGACAGTTATGGCCAAGTGCCCTGCCCAAACCATAGATAGCAGAAGTTTCCATCTCAAAATTAGTGATGTGGTGACTGCCAAAATCAAAAGAACTAAGCTGGTCAATAAGATTTGGATAGGCCAACCCTAAACGTAGTACCCTGCCTTGCGGACCAAAAAAACCAGGACAGGTTGCCGTAATACCATGATGATAATTTTCTGTAAAATGCTTTAACAAATAGCCACTTGCCATGCAAATATAGGGCGATAGATTTCCTGTACTTAGCTGGGTATGGTTATTAAATGCCTGTAACAGCTGCTGCTCTTCTTCATTGTATTGCAGGCGATAAAAGTTAAGCAGGTTATCGAGGCCAAGCCCATGGGTACTAACTACAAAACTATCTACCGGTATGTTCTCCTGCAAAGAGCCGGAGGTTCCAAGACGGATAAAATTTAAGACTGTTAATTGCTCCTTTATCTGCCTTGTTTCAAAATCGATATTTATCAGGGCATCTATTTCATTAAATACAATATCAATGTTATCCGGACCAATACCAGTACTTACACAACTAATTCTTTTATTACCAATATAGCCGGTATGTGTTATAAATTCCCGGTGCTGATTTTTGTGTTCGATGGTATCAAAATGTTTGCTTACTTCCTTTACCCTGTCAGGGTCACCAACGGTAATAATTGTCTGCGCAATTTCTTCCGGCCTGCAATCAAGGTGATAAACAGCGCCGCGGTTGTTGATGATTAATTCTGATTCTTCGATCCTTTGCATAATTAATTTATTGAAAACCGAATTTCGTATTTAGATTTAGATTTTTGATTAAAAAAAACCCTTATTTTTGCGATCTCTAAAATAAATCTGCTTTTAATTCGATTAATAGAAAGATAATTTAGTGATGAATTGGTTCTGTGGCCGAGTGGCTAGGCAAAGCTCTGCAAAAGCTTCTACAGCAGTTCGAATCTGCTCGGAACCTCCTGAATCCCTCTCCAATCCGGGGAGGGATTTTTATATATTTTATGCTTATAAAAAAATTACGTCCTGTAGGGATAATCGCCTGTATTGTTTTAATTATTGCCTGTTTTTTACCATGGGCGTATTATGCAGATATCAAGGAATCATTTACCGGATTTTATTCTTACCAAAACCAATATGGCAAGCCTGGTAAATTCCTTGTAATAATTGCTGTAATTGCATTAACACTAATGTTGTTGCCTAAAATATGGGCTAAAAGAACCAATCTTTTTGTATGTGCTATTGGCGTTGGCTATGCTATAAAAAGCTATATACTATTTACCTCTTGCTACAATGCGTACTGTCCCGAAAAAAGAGCAGGCATTTATATAATGCTGATTGCTACCTTGATTATGTTAGTGGCTGCTGCGTTGCCCGATTTAAAATTACCTCCTAAAAAAACCAGTTGATCGTAAGTCTAAAATAACAGCAAAATAATTGAGCGCAATTGCGAAAACTTTAACTTCGAAATATGGAGCGCTTTTATTTCGACACATCAGTTTTTGGCGGACTCTTTGACGTAGAATTTGAAGAAGAAACTGCGTTACTTTTTGAAAAAGTAGCCTTGGGGCAAATTAAATGTGTTTATTCAAATTTGACAGAATCTGAATTGACAAATGCACCAGAAAAGGTTAGAAATTACTTTGAGACTATAAAAGAGGAATTCAAAGAAAAGATTTTTGTGACGCCAGAAGGACTAAAACTTGCACAGACTTATGTTGACGAAAAAGTAGTTGGAGAAACAAGTTTAGACGACTGTATACATATTGCCACGGCAACTTTAAGCAAAGTAAACATGCTTGTAAGTTGGAACTTTAAACACATCGTAAATATTTACAGAATTCGTGGCTACAATTCAATAAATTTGCGGTTAGGATTTTCAACTTTAGAAATTCATTCACCAAAAGAAATTGTAAACTATGGAAACGAAGACTAAAATTGTAAAAGAGTTTGACACAGTTAAAACTTTCCGGAAAATCAAAGACAAAATTTCAAAAGAAATAAAAGGTATGACTTTTGAACAATTACAAGCATACCTTGACAAGACAAAATTGAAGCCTAAAAATTCTTAGAAAAAAGCCCAGCCCCACCAAAGTTCAAGCATGGCAGGTAGTTGTTAACTTTGGAGACCGCCCCGTATTTACAGCGCCTCTTATTAAGAGGCAACAACAATATCCCACCGTTAGTTTTTCTTCGTTTCTTTTGCCCAGGCATCCTTTAGAGTAACAGTTCTGTTAAAGATTAATTCAGTAGAATTGCTGTCTTTATCCCAACAGAAATAACCCTTGCGTATAAACTGGTAACCGCTGTGTATGGGTGCATCCTGCAAAGAAGGTTCTACATAGGCTGTGTCAATTACCTGTAACGATTGAGGGTTGATGTACGATTTAAAATCACCTTCCTCCGCAGATGGATTTTCTACCTGCAGCAAGCGATCGTATAAACGGATGGAAGCCTTTAACGCATGTACCGCACTTACCCAATGAATGGTTCCTTTTACTACAAGTCCACTACTGTCGCTGCCACTTTTGCTTTCAGGAAAATAGGTACAATGTATTTCAGTTACTTTGCCGGTTGCATCTTTTACAAAGCTATCGCACTGTACAATGTAAGCGCTTTTTAACCGAACCTTTGCACCCGGTGCCAACCGGAAATATTTTTTTGCAGGTGCTTCCATAAAGTCCTCCCCTTCTATCCACAATTCTTTACTAAAAGGAACCAGCCGGGTACCAAAACTTTCATCGGGTCCGTTCTCACTTAGCAGCTCTTCTGTTTGTGCTTCGGGATAATTTGTAATTACCAGTTTTAAAGGATCCAGCACAGCCATTACACGGGGAGCTTTCTTGTTCAAATCTTCCCGTACGCAAAATTCCAGCAGGCTAATGTCAATCATGTTTTCCCTTTTTGCAATACCAATTCTATCGCAAAAATTCCGGATACTTTCTGCTGTATATCCCCTGCGGCGCATGCCACTAATGGTAGGCATTCGTGGGTCATCCCATGAACTAACGTACCCCTCCTCTACCAGTTGTAATAATTTGCGTTTGCTCATTACTGTGTAGGTCATATTGAGCCTTGCAAATTCATATTGCTTTGATGGAAATATTTCGAGTTTTTCAATCAGCCAATCATATAATTCCCGGTGTGGAATAAACTCCAGCGTACAAATACTATG
This sequence comes from Chitinophagales bacterium, assembly GCA_038320245.1. Taxonomy (GTDB): domain Bacteria; phylum Bacteroidota; class Bacteroidia; order Chitinophagales; family Chitinophagaceae; genus Ferruginibacter. Next base: position 13,769 of record JBBQEA010000090.1, read on the forward strand.
GGTTATTTTTTCAATGCTATCACTTTGTCCGTGGGCAAAATCGTACATGGGATAAATACACCAGGCATCGCCGGTGCGGTGATGATGTGCATGTTTAATGCGGTAGACGATAGGGTCACGCATGTGCATATTGTTAGCCGCCATGTCAACCTTTGCTCTCAAAACTTTTTCTCCATCCTTGTATTTACCGGCCTTCATTTCCCTGAATAGCTGTAAATTTTCTGCAACGCTTCTGCTGCGATACACACTGTCGGTTCCAGGTGTTGTGGGTGTACCTTTTAATGTGGCTATTTCTTCGGCTGTGGAATCATCTACATAAGCCAATCCGGCTTCTATCAGCTTCTCCGCAAATAAATACAGTTGATCAAAATAATCACTGGCATACAATTCTCTTGCCCAGGTAAAGCCAAGCCATTGAATATCTTCTTTAATGCTGTCTACATATTCTGTTTCTTCTTTGGTGGGGTTAGTATCGTCGAAACGTAAATTGGTTTGGCCGCCGTACTTTATGCCAAGGCCAAAATTTAAGCAAATACTTTTAGCATGGCCAATATGTAAATATCCATTGGGTTCTGGTGGAAAGCGGGTAAGTATGGAAGTATATTTTCCGCTTTTTAAATCTTCATCAATTATTTCCTCTATAAAATTCAGGCTCCTTTCTTCAATCATCATTTTTTGTTTGTGCCGCAATTTACACAATCTGAGGCAGTGTAAAAACCGGTAGCAGTTTTATACTTTAAATTACCTGGTAATTTTTAATACATTTATTTTCACTATTACTATCAAAGCGTTTTTAATGGCTCCCTTGCTTCCAGTAATGCAATAATTTTATTCAATTTTTCAATCTCCAGTTTATTTAAATGAGTCTGTAGTGCTTCAATTTCCTTTTTTGCTTCAATATTGGTGGTATAATCTTCCTGTGCCTGCACCCTGTCCCGATCTGTTTGCCTTTTCTGGCTCATCATAATAATGGGCGCTGCATAGGCTGCCTGCGTAGAAAAAATAAGATTGAGCAATATAAACGGATAGGCATCCCAATGCTTTACAAAACCAATTACATTCAGCAACATCCATATTACCACAATAATCGTTTGCCAGATGATAAACGTCCAGGAGCCCATTCCATTTGATACTAAATCCGCTATTTTATCGCCGGTGGTCAGTGACTTCTGGTGTTTTTTATGCCAGTTTAGTATTTCCATGTTGTGTTGTTTTATAAAGTTTACTAAATAAAAAATGCCTTTGTGTTATTAACTACAAAGGCATTTAAAATAAAATTATTAAGATGTCATGTTATGCTATTGCTTTACCCATTCTCCGCAAGTACATTGCATGCGATATTACTGCATGGCGCATTTTCTTAAATTCAACATATTGAATATTAAAATCTGCACAGGTTTGCTTTATAATCTTGCTGATGGCAGGATAATGAATATGTGAGATTTTAGGAAACAGGTGATGTTCAATTTGGAAATTTAATCCACCCACCAACCAGCTCAAAAATTTATTTTTTGTAGCAAAATTAGCTGTAGTCTGCACCTGGTGAATGGCCCATTCATTTTCAATTTTTTGAGTTAACACTTCAGGTACAGGAAACTCTAAATGCTCCACTGTATGTGCAAGCTGAAAAACTATACTGATAACAAAACCGGTAACCATACTTACAATTAAGAAACCAATCAACCATTTAAAAAAGCCCAGTTTTATAATGGGAATTACCATGAATAAAACGGCATACCCAACTTTAGCACCCCAAAATCCGATATGTTGCTGCATGCTCATTTTAGTTAAAGCTACAGAGCCAATTTTTTTTGAGAAATACTTTTTATAGTCTGTTTGAAAAACCCAGATAAGGTGCAGCAAAGTGTACAAAAACCAAACGTAATAATGCTGAAATCTGTGCAAACTATGACGTTTTTGTGTGCTGCACATACGTAGAAATGGTTTAATTTCAATATCATCATCAACCCCATCTATGTTGGTGTAGGTATGGTGAATGATATTGTGTTTCATCTTCCACATTATATGACTTGCGCCTAAAAAGTTTACAGAAAAAGCAGCAAGCTTATTTACCATTTTGTTTTTGCTAAAGCTGCCGTGTCCGCCATCGTGCATTACATTAAAGCCAATAGCGGCGGTAAAGCCACCCATCAGTACACATTCCAACGCTGCCAGCCATGCTACAGGGGTAAAATAAACGAGGTGTACGTATAATGCTAAATAGGAAGCGAAGAAAAAGATTGCTTTAAAAAACAAGCTAAAATTACCCGTAGATGCTTTGTTGTTTTCTTCAAAATACTGGTTTACCCTTTTTTTAAGTTCCTGTTGAAAGGTGTTGTTACTGTTGATGAACTTTGGAGTTGCCATTAATTAAAATTTAAGGAGCGCAAATTACACTAAAATTAGCGATTAAGCTATAATTTGTTCAACATTCCAATCAGGTAATTTGTTTTACCAATGCATCAAAATCATGGATACCAATCATTTTTTTACTTATAAACCCTTCGGCATATTTCACTCCAATCATTTTACCCAACATACTAGCCCTGTGTACAATGCCATCAAGAAATTCGGGTTTTGAAATATAGGTTTGAGGCTCGTTCAAATCCGGATTAAAAAACTGCGTTCCGTAGGCTTTTATCGATTCAATTTTTTTATCCATCACATCCGTAATATCTACTACAAAATTTGGATGCAGGTACCTATCCTGAATGTAATTAAAAACATAAGCAGGTTTCCAGATGGGCTGCAACACGCCCTCATCGTAGGTTTCAATTTTTCTAAGGCCAGCTAAAAAAGCTGCATCTTCAGCAAGTGAAGCACCCTTGCCATGATCGGGATGCCGATCTTCCGGGGCATTGCATAAAATAATTTCCGGCTGGTATTTACGGATGGCCTGAATCACTTTCTTCAGGCTCTCTTCGCTGTGGGTAAAAAAGCCATCTGCCAATTGCAGGTTGTCCCGTATATCTAATTGTAAAATGACTGCCGCCACTGCGGCTTCTGTTTTTCTTATTTCAGCATTACCCCTTGTACCAAGTTCCCCCTGGGTAAGATCTACGATACCCGTTTTTTTACCTTTTAACTTTTCGTTAAGCAAAACCCCGCTGCAGGATAGTTCCGCATCATCCGGATGAGCCGCAATGGCCAATACATCTAATTTCATATATTGAGACAGATTGATTTGTGAATTATGAGTTGTGATCTTTGATCTTAGATCTGCGAAGGTACTGTGAGGAATTACATTGCATCTTAAAATTTCGAAATACCTCCTAAAATTTTATAATAAAAAAACTGAAAGTTTCAGTAGCAGGTGCAAACTAACAAGGATTCAACTTCTATAGCCATACATCCTTTCCACTTCCTGCACAATTTTTTCCATTTCAGCTTCATCTCCGGTTTTATCGTATGGTTGTTTAAGATTGGTGCCAAAGAAAAAAGCAACGGTCTGGTAAAATCTTGCTAGGAAACCGCCTTTGTATTCTTTGATAATTTCATAGCAATTATTGCCCGTTTCCCGGTTAATCAGTTTCATCAATACTTTTCCCTGATAGATAGACAGGTTGGTAAGCGGATCTGCAAACTCACGCTTTAAATCCTTTTCCCTTGAATTGATGTATTTTTTTCTTTGATCTTTTTCGTTTATTCCCACTAAGTGAGCATTAACATCATTCATTACCAACCCGGCCCGCTTTGCGTAAGGAAAGGTAACGTAGATGGCATTTCTTAGTCTCGTCCACTCGGCACGGGCCCGGCGCTGTGCATCTGTTAACCTGTTAAAAATTGAAACAAAAGGAAGCGTTTTTGCTTCAATGGTATCACCCATATATATCACTGCAACTGAAACGAGGGTATCATTTGCCCCTTGCTGTGCGCTGGCAATCCCTGGCAAAAGTAGCAAGGATGCAATAAGGATATAAAAACAGCAGTATCTTTTCATTGTCGGTCTTGTAAACTTACTGAATCTCTTCTTACAAATAAAATTGGGTTGTTAATGCTTATTTAAATTTAGGTGCTGGCTTGCCGGCAGCTGTACATTTTGGAAGATTTTGCATAAAACCTTTTTAGTACTTGACATTTCGGCGAGTTGATTTCTTTTTAAAATAGAGACTTTCAATGTTAAAATTACAAATAGATTTCTAAATATGTATTTATAGGCTAAACCCTGTTAACTGGATAATGTTGATAATTGCAACCAAAATTCCTCAATTTTTAACACCGCTTTTAAAAAATCATCGATGTCGAGCGGTTTTTTTACATAGCTGTTACAGTGGTTTTCATAGGCAGTACTTATGTCTCTTTCACTAGAGGAAGTGGTGAGCATAATTACAGGGATTTTTTTAAGTTGTTCATCAGCCTTTAGCTGCTTTAAAACCTCATGGCCATTGAATATGGGCATGTTGATATCCAACAGAATTAGATCTGGCTTTTTTACATCGGCAAATGCTCCCTTTTTAAACAGAAAATCGAGCGCTTCCTGGCCGTTTCTTGCAACACTGATTATTGTTTTTATTCTACACTCGTCAAAAGCTTCCTGCGTAAGCAAAATATCCCCTTCATTGTCTTCCACTAAAAGGATATGGGCGAGTTTCAATTGTTGATCAATCATTAAAAGTAGTTTTTGGTATTGTAAAATAAAATGTAGTTCCTTCTCCAGGTACGGATTCCAGCCAAATGCGTCCGCCCAAAAATTCAATGTGTCGTTTGGTAATAGATAATCCAATTCCCGTTCCAGTATATTGTTCGCTATTATGCAGTCGTTGAAAAATGATAAATATTTTATTATGGAAATGCGGGTCTATTCCAATA
>JBBQEA010000091.1:0-18543 GCA_038320245.1 Chitinophagales bacterium
AATCAAATGAAAGAGAGAATGCAAAAACTCTTTGACGCAATTAATAAATTGGGAGAAGGCTTTAATGTTTATTTGAATAACCAATATCTAGACTTAAAAAGAAAGGAGCTTATACTTGAACATGAATACCAAACGAAACGACAGCAAGAAAAAGAGGCAATGCGAGCAATTCAGGAAGAATTAAGAGAAGAAGAGAAAGCAAAAAGAGAATTTGAGCAAGCACAAAAAGAAGCTGAAAAAGAAGAAGCAAATTATCAAAGAGCGTTAGATAAAGCACGTAAGGAAATAGAATTGGCAACAGGTGAAAAACACGAGAAACTTCAATTTCAAATTGAAAGATTAGAACAAGAACTTAAAGAAGCTCAAGAGAAAAAAGAAAGAGCTTTGTCAATGGCACAACAAACTAAGCGAGGACATGTTTATATAATTTCAAACATCGGCTCTTTTGGCGAGAACGTTTACAAAATTGGTATGACAAGACGTTTAGAGCCGACAGACCGCATTAGAGAATTGGGTGATGCTTCCGTTCCTTTTCTTTTTGATATTCACGCAATGATTTATTCTGACGAGGCACGAACCCTTGAATATGAATTACACAAAGCTTTTAATAACAAAAAAGTTAATATGCTGAATTACCGGAAAGAATTTTTCAATGTTACATTAGACGAAATAGAGCAACAAATTAAACAGATAGGAATTGAAGCTGAATTTTCAAGATTGCCGGAAGCAATGGAATATCGAGAAACATTAGCAATTATCGAAAAACTGAATTCACAAGTTGTACCAAAAACAGTTGAAGAAATAATTGCAGACGAATTCCCAAGCACGTTGACAGCGTTGACAGTGTAGAAGCACAGCACACAACAATCGGCTTGGCATTATGGCGGCTGGACGTTGGAGCAATAAGCAGCAGTTCGCTATTCATCGGCTGTTCCAGCTTGAAGTTATAAATTAGGCAGCAGTAAAAATCATTAAACATTATATCTTTAACCTGCTTCAGTTGTCGTCAGAAGGAACACAGAATACCGCCACAACGCCAAGCCGTAACGTTGGCTGTTATTTTAAACCCTCACAAATTCAAAAACAAAAATAAATATGAAACGACTTCTGGTTCCCCTGTTTTTTATCGCAACAACTTTCTCTTTCGGGCAAAATAATGGAGCAAAAGATGATGTTAAGTTTATAGAAAAAAAAGGTTGGACAATTATTGAAATTTTAAACACTACGTTTTCTGCAACATTCATAGAGGATTTTAAATCTAAAGAAAGTTCTAACAATTGGGACTTAGGAACCGAAACAGGTGGGTCAAGTACTATTGAGAATGAAGGACTAAAAATGAAGTTTAATAGTAAAGGACGAATTAGAGTACCAATTAAAGAAGCCCCAATGGACCTCTCAAAAAACAATTTTGACATCATTTCCATTTTTGATAAAAGCAGTTCTTCCTTTTATCAGGGTGTGCTTTTCGGGTACAAGGATAGCAGAAATTATTCTTCTATTACCTTCAGCCCCAAAATGAAAATGATGGTCTACGAAAAAAATGAAGACGGCATACTAACAGGTGACGACCAAAAAAATGGAATTTATGTAATTCCAAATTATGACAATGAGTTGCGAATCAAAAAAGAAAACGGTAGTATTCTTATTTATTTTAATGGTGTAAAATCTTATGAAATAAATGAAACAAATCAACCTGGCAATGGAGTTGGTGTTATAGCTGGAGGTAATGAGACAATGAATCAAGCAAATGTAAAATATTTTAGTACGAACATAATATTACCAGATGAACTAACTTTTGGGTTGGATAAAAAAATTAATATAGTTAAAGTTAAAAAGAGCAATGGGGTGTTTTCAGTTCCAGTTGAACTTAACGGTGTATTGAAAATTGATTTTATTTTCGACAGCGGAGCATCTGATGTTAGCATATCACCCGATGTTGCATTGACACTTTTGAAAACAGGAACCATAAAAAAAGAAGATTGGTTAGAAGGAGCATATTACAAATTTGCTGACGGTTCGACAGCAAAAAGCAAAAGATTTAAAATGAGTTCTATTAAAATTGGAAATAAAATAATTAAAAATGTCACTTGTAGTATATCTAATTCGATTGACGCACCAATGCTTTTGGGGCAAAGTGTTTTAGGCAAATTTGGGAAATATACTTTTGACAATGTAAATCAGAGATTGATACTTGACTAAAATGAAAACCGCTAATCAATTATGGACAAGCTAATAAAACATTTAGAGTTTTTACAAACTACATCTGACAAGACCTGCAAGTATTTATCAGGGAAAGAGATAAACATACTTCAACTTTTTTGCTTAGGCTTACTCAGACGGATTGATGATACGACAACTGCAACAAAAGTTCTTTTTGAACTTCTTCCTAAAAACCACAAACATGAATTTTCAATTGGCATTATGTTTAGGGCTTTAGTGCTTGACACCCTAATCAGTATGAATTTATATAAGCTAATTAAAGACTTAGAAGCAGAAAATAAAACACCAGAAGAAATAGAAGAAGCTGTTAAAGAATTTTGCAACACTTTTCTTTCAGACGGACTTAGTGCAACATTAGGATATATTCAAGAAGCTGAAACTTTGGGAATGAGAACCGCCGAAGAAACAGCACGGGCTTTTAAAAATATGGGAGTTGTATATAAACCTTTCTTTGATAATTATCCTGACGATGGAACAAAACCCAAATTAAAATTCACAAAAAAGCATACTGCAAAACAATTGTTTGAAATCTTAGCAAAAGCGAATGGACTAAAGGAAGTATCAAAGATTTATGATAGTTATGCTTATCTATCAAAGTATGACCATTTTGGAATTATTTATTATAACGCCATCAATGAAAGATTAGACACAAAAACAAAAATATACTCTGACGCATCGGAAGCATTTGTTGCTCATCATGCTTTCATTCATGTAATCCTTGCACGATATTCCTCAAATGACACATTTATAAATGAACAGACAAAGGCTGCAAATGATTACTTACTGAATAGCGTTATTGGACAAAACAACAGCTAACAAAACTTGCTGCAATTGGGGCTGGACGGAAGAACAATCATCAGCAGTGCATATCCAAGCTTTGGTTTCGGCAGACGGAATTCTGCCGGGCATTAGTTCTAAACATCAAAATTTGTTTATAAATTTATCTTAAGTTCCGGACAGACAGGTGATCAATTCCCCGACTGCAGCAATACTCGGACGTGAGATTGTGAAAAAACTAAGATAAGGTGTGAGATTTACGTAAACGGACGCTGCTCACCATTAGCTGTCCGATACGTTCCTAAAATGAGCTTAATTTTTTCACAGTCTGAAGTTGCCTGCAATGCTATCCTACATTAATAACATTAATTAAAATACAAAAAAGCTCCATGACAGATAACAAAACAATTTTTGTAACGGGTGGAACCGGTAATCAGGGTGGTGCGGTGGCAAGAAGTTTATTGCAGCATGGCTTTACCGTAAAAGTGCTCACAAGAAACATACATTCAACTAAAGCACAAAACTTAAAAGCCCTCGGTATTGAACTAGTAAAAGGTGATTTAAATAACGTTGATTCTTACCGGGAGCATTTGAAAGATTTACATGGAGTATTCAGCGTTCAAACTTTTGAAAATGGAATTGAAGAAGAAATTAATCAGGGAATAAAATTAGCAACAGTTGCAAAAGAACTTGGTGTAAAGCATTTTTTATATTCATCTGTAGTTGGTGCCGATTTAAATACCAACGTTCCCCATATTGAAAGTAAATTCAAAATTGAAAACTACATTAAACAAATTGGGTTGCCTTTTACTATTATCAGACCCACGTCACTGTACGAAAATTTTTTAATACCACAGATAAGAAAGGGAATCTTAAAAGGAAAATTGGTACAACCAATTAACGTAGATACTATTCAACAGTATGTAGCATCAGAAGATATTGGAAAAGCCGCTGCAAAAATATTTCAGCATAGCGACTTGTATTTAGGTAAAACAATTCCATTGGCAACTGAACAATTGAGCACCGGGCAAGTAGCGGAAATGTTCTCTCTTGTGCTGAACAAAAAAATAGAATATCAAAAATTACCTGTGCTGATTACAAGATTATTCCTTGGCAAAAATTTATATAAAATGTTTAAATGGATAAATGAAAAAAGTTCTTTTCAAAAAGAAGATTTGGCGTTAACACGTAAAGAATTCACCAACCTGATAAGTCTTAAAAGCTGGATTGAAATTAATTTCAAATCATAATAAAAAAATTATTATGGAATTAATCATTTACGGGGTTTATACATTTTTTGCTGCATACAATGCTGGAAATATGGTTTGTTTGCAGATACAGCATTATGGCATTTATCCTTTTGTGGGGAAAGAAAATTTTAAGACTTATATCAGTGCCAACAATAAGGCAGCGTTTATTCCCGCAGTTTTGCCGGGTATGCTAATGCTTGTTTTAAGTATCGTTTTAATGTTTATTCGCCCCGCTTTTATGACAACGAATGAAGCATTAACTTCTTTAGCTTTAAACATCATAGCATTTATTTCAACGGTTAAATGGCAACGAAAACTTCAATCGGATATGGCAAATACAGGATATGACGAAGCAAAAATTAAATTGTTGCTATCAACCAATTGGATAAGAACAATTGCTTTTATCCTTCTTGGTATTATGACAATTTCGATTTTAGTAATGGCAGTAAAATGACGAAAAACACATTCAGGCAACAAAAGTATGCAACTGCCGGACTGGACATTAGTATTTTGCCTTTTTGTTATTATCTTCAAATTCAGTTTTTCAATCAGCATTTGTTTCTGGTCGCACAGGCATCTACCCCCGCACTTCGTGAAACTTGGAACGTTGGCTGCTATTGCAAATCGGCCTGCAAACTTTTACCCAATTTATATTTACTTTAATTTTAGAAAAATAAATGTTGTTATGTCAATAAACAGAAGAAAATTTTTAAAAGGAGCAATATTATTACCCGGGGTTTCAATGAGCAGTTCTTTATTATTCGTATCCCCATGGAAATATTTTGAAGAAGCCAATGAAATTAAAAGAGTTAGACCCAAAGATGCACTTTGGCCATCAAGTGAGAATTGGGAACAATTAAATAAAGCGGTAAATGGAAACCTGATCAAACTTGAATCCCCATTGATTGCCTGTAAAACTTCGGCAAATAATAATGCCTGCGAAGAACTATTCAGAAATTTAAAAAATCCATATTATATCGGAGATAATCCGGCATTAACGCAAACTTCCGGATGGGTAGATGCCTGGCGTAGTGAACCAAGTGTATATGCTGTGGCTGCAAAAAACACAGCTGACGTAGTAGCTGCTGTTAATTTTGCCCGAATCAATAATTTAAGATTAGTAGTAAAAGGGGGTGGGCATAGTTACCAGGGCACATCAAATTCTGCCGACTCGTTACTTATTTGGACAAGAGCGATGGATAAAATTGTTGTTCATGAAAATTTCATTGCCAAAGGATGCCAATCAATACAATCGCCGCAGCATGCCGTAACCATAGAATCCGGAGCGCTATGGCTTCAGGCATACAATGAAGTTACCACAAAGAACGGCAGATATGTTCAGGGAGGCGGTTGTGCAACGGTTGGTGTTGCAGGGCTAATTCAAAGCGGCGGTTTTGGAAGTTTTTCAAAAAACTATGGCTTGGCAGCGGCTGCATTACTTGAAGCTGAAATTGTAACTGCAGATGGTTCTGTAGAACTTGTAAATGCCTGTAATAAACCGGATTTATTTTGGGCATTGAAAGGCGGGGGTGGTGGTAGCTTTGGTGTAGTTACCAAATTAACTTTGAGAACAAGGGAACTGCCTGAAAAATTCGGAGCTGTATTCGGGAAAATTAAAGCAAGTGACGACGGTTCGTTTAAAGTATTAATTCAGCAAATACTAAGTCTATATAAAACCGAATTGTTTAACCCAAATTGGGGAGAGTCAATTTCTTTTCATGGTGACAATTCAGTCAATTTTAATATGGTATTTCAGGGCCTCAATAAAGAAAAAGCACAAGGAACCTGGAAAGACTTTGAAAATTGGGTGAAGCAAAAACCCGAAAACTATTCTTTTGAAATGCCGTTAACGGTTATTGATTTACCTGCACAGCGTTTATGGGATGTTGACTTTCTGAAACAATATGCTCCGCAACTTATTGCAAGTGATGACCGGCCTGAAGCGCCTGCTCACAATGTTTATTGGGCATCTAACAAACAGGAAGCAGGACAATTTTTATACGCCTATCATTCAGCATGGTTGCCGGAATCATTGCTGCAAGAAAATAAACAACATCAACTGGCAGTTGCAATATTTGCTGCCAGCCGAAACTGGACAATGTCTTTACACTTCAACAAAGGTTTAGCTGGTGCAAAAGCCGAAGAAATAGCAGCAGCGAAAGATACCGCTATGAATCCTGCAGTATTGAATGCATTTGCTTTAGCAATAATTGCAGGCGAAGGACAACCGGCTTTTGTTGGTTTAAAAGGACATGAACCGGATTTGAAGGAAGCCCGTAACGGAGCATCAAAGATTGATAAAGCTATGCATGAATTGCTGAAGGTGGCACCCAATGCAGGAAGTTATGTATCGGAAAGTGATTTCTTTGAAAAAAACTGGCAACAATCCTTTTGGGGCGCAAACTATTCAAGATTGGCTGCGATAAAGAGTAAGTATGATCCCGAAGGTCTTTTTTATGTTAGACATGGCGTTGGAAGCGAAGTATGGAGTGATGACGGTTTTACAAAAAAAAAGTAACTTATTAAGACAGCATGCCACTGGTAAAGTGTATCGTTATTATAAAGTGAAAATACTTCGTGAAGAAAAGTAAAAATGAGAGTGAGATCAAAACAACGAACCGCTATCGCTAGCAACTTCATCTGAGCCTAACAAACTTCGCTGAACTTTTGCAACTTCGCTTGTACATTTCTTTCAATCAGCAGCAGTAACGGGCTTGATTACATTTTTCAAATTCCACGGCTGCACAAGGCCCTGCTAGTCTCCCTGTGGAAAAAGTACAATCGGGCGCTGGAATTTTCGAAAACGAAGGCTGCTCTCCAGCACCTGTCCGGAACATTTTAAAATGACCTTAGCTTTTTCACAGTCTGTCGTTGCCAGAAAAACAAAATGACAGCTTTCAATAATCAAACCCGGACAATTTTTGGTAAATTTTAAACATGGAATTTGTAGCATAACTAATGACAAGGCACTTATAACTATTTTTAGAAGTGACAGCAAGAAAAAATCCTTAATTTCATTTTTTTTAATGCTGTTATTTAGTTTTTTATTTCTTATAAATATTGAAATCGGCATAATGAATGATTAATCAAAATCAATAAAAATGCAATTATGCCGAAAATGTTTAAGCACAGTAGCCTGCTTTTTACAGGATGCTTTATATTCTTCAATAGTATTATTCTAGGTCAGGCGCCGACTATTACTTCATTTTCACCTGCGTCGGCAGGGTTTTACAGTTATGTAACCATAACAGGTAATAATTTCAGTAACATAACTGAAGTGAAATTTGGTGCTGTACCAGCAGTTTTCTTTTTCGTTAATTCACCAACAAGTATGATAGCCCAGGTAGGTAAAGGAGCAAGCGGCGACATAACTGTGGCTAATGCATCCGGGACGGCAACCGCACCAAACTTTGTATTTGTGCCACAACCTGAGCTTACTGGTTTTAGTCCTGCCACAGGAGGGTTGGGAACAGTGGTTTCGATTACCGGTCGTTATTTTACAAATACAACTGCAGTATCTTTTGGCAATATCAAAGCCCAGTCTTTTACAGTGTTATCTGATACCGTCATCACAGCGGTTTTAAGTACTGGTGCAAGCGGCTATATTTCTGTAAACACTTCAGTGGGTGGCGGTGCAGCCTCAACTGGCATTTTCATCCATACGGGTCCAACTATCAATTCTTTTACACCCGTTTCAGGCCTTGCTGGCACTGCTATCAGCATCAAGGGTACTAATTTTACAGGCGCTACTAGTGTATCTGTTGGCGGCATACCTGTTAGTTCTTTTACAGTGGATTCTGCTACTGGTATTTCAGCAATTGTAGCAGCAGGTTCTCAGGACCTTGTTCAGGTAAATACTCCGCTGGGTTCCGCTTCTCTTGGTGGGTTTAACAAAATAAAAATCAATTCATTCAGCCCTACCGAAGGAGGAACCGGCGACACCATAAAAATAAGGGGCTATAACTTTACAACTGCTACTGGCGTTACTTTTGGTAATGTGCCTGCCACTTCATTTGCTTTATTTGGAGATACCCTCATAAAAGCGGTTGTAGGGAGTGGAAACTTTGGTCGCATAGGCGTAACTACCACTTCTTTTGGCACAGCAGCATCTCCGCAAATTTTTGTTTATATTCAAACCAATCCCCGAATATTTTCCTGTAATCCATCCATCGGCGGACCGGGCACAGTTTTAACCATAAAGGGGAAATACTTTACCGGTGTTTCGTCGGTAGACCTTGGAGGTACACCTGTTACCTCCTACAACGTTATATCTGACTCTTTAATTACAGCGGTGGTGGGCACGGGTTCATCTGGCTATATTAACATGATCAATCCATCAGGCTCCTCTTCGCTTTCTACAAATTTTACCTATACCACCTATCCTTTAATATTATCTTATACACCAGCTTCGGGCAATGTGGGCACTGTAGTTGACATTGCAGGCGTAAACTTTGCGAATAGTATAGCAGGCAATAAAGTATATTTTGGCGCTGTGGCCGGCACAATAATCGCTGCCTCAGCCAGCAGCATAAAAGTAACCGTGCCAGCCGGGGCAGATAATTCGGCTTTAACTGTAATTGCCAACGGTAAAGTTGTTAATGCAAGAAAATCTTTTTTGATAACTTTTCCTGGTGATACAGCATTTACTGCCAGTTCATTTGCACCTAAAATTGATAGCACTACGGGTTATTTATCTCAGGGCTTGGTTACGGGTGATTTTGACGGTGATGGAAAGCCGGACCTGGCTGTTGCTAATTATGGCGATGATAATATTGGTGTTTACAGAAACAACAGCACAAATGGCGCTATAGCATTTGCACCTAAGCAGCTATTTGCTTCCAGTACAGGCCCCAAAAAAGTAGTGGTAGGCGATATGGATGGAGATGGTAAGCTTGATATGGCAGCGGCATCACAAAGTGGCATTTCAGTTTTTAGAAATACCAGTACAACAGGTGCCATTTCATTTGCGCCAGCTTACAGTACGTCAACCGGCATCGGCAATCAGAGCATAGCAATAGCCGATTTTGATAGTGATGGCAGGCCAGACCTTGTAACACCCAATAGCGATAATTTTACAACAACAGTATATCAAAATACTACTACAGGAGGTGTGATATCATTTTCCGGTTTTAACCTGGGTGGTGGTCATCCTGTAAGTATTGCAGCCTCCGATTTAAATGATGATGGAAAACCCGATATCCTGGTGGTTAACGCAGCGGATGCGTCGTTACCAGCTGGCTTCTTGTATATTTATAAAAATAATAGTACGGGTGCAGGATCTTTTAATTTTCAGGCAAGCATCTACTACTTTTCCCCCAATAATATTGCTGATATAAAAGTAGGTGATTTGGATGGCGACGGCAAGCCCGATATTGCAGTAACAGATGGAGGTACAAATATTTTTATTGCCAGAAATACCAGTACCAATGGAGACTTTACATTTGCGCCTTTTATCACATTGCCTTCTAATGTAACATTGGCCCGTATTAACATGGCAGATTTAAACGGCGATAAAAAAATGGAATTGATAGTGTTCAATTCAAACGGCGTTTCTTCAGTATATAAAAATAACAGTTCGCCGGGAGTATTATCCTTTTCTCCATATGTTACCTATGACGGAGGATTTGCTTCCTGCTTTAGTGATATCAATGGCGATGGAAAACCGGAAATGTTATTTACAGGACTGTTTGGTAGCACCGTTTCTATACTTAAAAACCAAATGGGGCCAAATATTAAAACTCTTTGCCCGTCAATATCTGGTGCTACTATTTATTCAAACATCACGGGTAGCACCTATCAATGGCAGGCAGATACTGGAACAGGTTTTATAAACATTGTCAACAATAGCAATTATAGTGGAATCAACTCCGCTAACTTACAACTCAGTTCTATTCCTTCATCCTGGTATGGGTATAAATATCGATGTCAGGTAAACGGAATTAACTTTAGCGATACCATTGAATTAAGGGTAAGTAATACCTGGACGGGTGCTGTAAACAGTGAATGGGAAAACCCAGCCAACTGGAGCTGTGGCAATGTGCCGGATAGTTTTACTGATGTGGTGATTAACTCAGGAACCATTATTGTGAATTCCAACATTACCACCAAAAGCTTAAGTATACAACCGGGTGCATCAGTTACTGTGAATACAGGTTACAGACTAATAATAGCAAATTAAATAGCCCTTTTACCAACAAAAATATTTGCAAAAGCAGAGCTGGACAATCAAACTTCAACACAATTAGCAGTTGTCCGGGCAGGGTAAATAATTTTGCTTTTAGTCGTTATCTTCTTCAGAAGCTTTTAATCATCATTTGATTCCGGCTGTACATCCAATGAATACACAGTAGCAGTAATACTCCAATGAGAGCGGTCATGCTAAAAGACACTTCCAAATTAATCGCACCTTGTTTAGGACATTTTTGAAATCATAATTATATGCCACTAAAGCCAAACCTAATTGAGCGGTTATTAATCCATACCGGAATTATTCCAACGGCATTATTGGACACAGGAATAAGTATGTTTCAGGCTTCTGTATTACTCACTGCTGGAGACATAAGGCTATTTAATCATTTAAAAAATTGCCCGCTTACTATCCACCAAATAAAAGAAAAAACAGATTGCTCATTACATGGTTTGCAAGTTATGCTGACATGCATGATTAACTTAGGTTATCTAAATAAAAATGGAGATAATTATATCTTAACAAACTCAATGAAGCGTTCTTTTCCTATTGACATTTTCCCTGATATGGTTCCGTTTTTCAGAGCTATTAATGAGCGTTTAAACAATTCTACCATCGCAGTAAAAACCAACCCAACGGGAGGGATAATGGGATGGGATTTTGTAAAGTCAGGCGAAATTGGAAATTCTTACCAAGCGGCAATGCGATGGTTAGGCTCAAGCACAGTAAATGAAGTTGTTTCAAAAATTAAGTTGCACCATTCACCAAAAAGAATGTTGGATATTGGAGGTTCCCATGGATTGTATTGTGTAGAATTTTGCAGAAAATATCCTGAGCTGAAAGCAACTGTGCTGGATTGGGCAATTGGATTGGAGAATGCTAAATTGACTTTAACTCATGAAAGAGATGTGGCTGAACGAATTGATTTATTTGAATGTGATTTCGAAAAAGAAAACTTGCCTTCTGAGAAATATGATTTTATTTTTTTAGGTAATATCATTCATGGGCTTGATGAAGATGCCATTCAGGTTTTGTTTAAAAAAATTGCTGATGCTACTGCACCCGATACTACCATTGCTATCCTTGACCAATATTCTAATGTAAAAGGTTCTGCTTTTACAAAAGGAGTTGCATCTTTAATAGGGTGGAATCTTTTTCTGTTTTCCGGGGGACGTGCCTACGATTTTGACGTAGTTAAGAAATGGTTGGAAAATTTTGGTTTTTATTCTGCTTCATTAACTCACTTAAAGCGGTCACCTGGATTTTCATTTATTACAGCCCGGAAAAAATAGGAACAAATACTTTTACATTGACGTTATACATATAGTGGCCAATACAGGAGACATCTTACCCGGAAAAGAAGCCTAAAGCGTTAAGACGTAATTTACCAAAATGGGGGCAGCCGAAAGCAGTATTTCATTTTTTTGTTTTTCAATTTAAGTTCATCTCAAACTTGACGTTATTAATTTAGCTAGTGCAAATCATCAATTTTTATTAATAAATTTAGTTTCAGTTAGCCGGGCGCTAGGAAGTCTATTGCTCCAACCTCTGTAACTGCTAAACGCTAGCAATATGGACGCTACTATCTTCTACATAACAACACGAAATAAATTATGACAGGTTTTATCATTAAAACAAAAGACAATCGAATAATACGTTTCAGGTATTATAATGAAGTTGCTCCTGTAACAATAGCTGCATTTGATAAACAACTTCCATTTACCGGAGCCTTTATTCATGCAAGCGTGTCGGGACAGGAATTTTGGATTGACAACGCACCTGCGTTAGACATCATACAAGAAAACGCTTCTGTATTTACCGAGCCAGGGGAAGTAGTAATTGGAACTGTAAAACCAACACGGACAAAAACTTCAAAATGCATGGGCATTTATTATGGAGAAGGTAAAGGACTTGATTGTTGCAATATTTTCGGAAAAGTATTTGATGAAGACTTATTATTACTAAAGGAATTAGGTAATATAATTTGGCGACAAGGCGAACAGGAATTGACTTTTGAAAAACTTCGCTAACAACAAATGCAAGCTGCTACTTTGCATTAATAAACAATGAATACTAAACTGCTATGTATTAATTTTCATAAGGGCTGATAAAGTTATCGCTTTGCATAAACAACCTGGCGAAAGCACAACAAGCATTTCTATACAAGCAGTGTACGTGCTAACAATTACCATTCGCACATGTTTTAGCTATCGTTTTATCTGAAGCAATCCTGTTAAGTGATAGTGAAAACAATAAGCGATTATCTATAAATTTGGCTATAGTTCCAGCAGGCGCAATGCTAAAAGCTCACCTGCGCAACAGTTTTAAAACATGGTGAAATATTTAATTCCGAATTTAACAACATCGGACGGATTTTATTTTCCGAAAATTACTTGATTGGTTCCTGTTACTATTCTTTGCCGTTAATCATTCGGGACACAATACCGTTGTATTTTGTAAGATCTGCCAGGATAACTCCGCCAATATGGATTACAAAAAATGTATACAAGGCCCATTGCACAATGCCATGCGTTTCTTCGGCAAAGTCATGTACAGGCTTTAACCACTCAACATCTTCAAAAGCAAGTACCAGCCCGGTTGTGGCCATTACAATAAACAGTATATAAAATACGGCATAGCTGTATTGTACAAAAAGGAAATGCTTTTTTTCTGCCGTACCTCTAGGGTAGCCAAGCGCTGAACGGATCTTTGCAGCAAGTTTTTTTTCTTTTGATAATCCTACTTCAATTATGATGCGGCTTAGGATAAGAAAACTAAGACCGTATCCAATATATTTATGAATCATCCATAATTTATCACTGTATTCATGGGCCACTTTCCGGGCCTGCTCTTTGCTAACAACACCACCTTTTTCCTGCACCTGTTGCTGAACCATACTGATATTGTTATCAGTCTTAAACAAAGTTGACCCTAATAATACTGTTATTATAGTAGCAGTAAATAATATAAAAGTAAGCCAATGCCATAGCCTGACAGATAATGGTTTGGCAGTTTTGAAAAAAGTAACTTCATTGTTTGCTGTGGTTGTTAACATCGTATTGCTGTTTTTATTTTCTATTTATTTTATCATTGAAATTATGAGGACTAAAGGTACGAAGTAACAGGAGCTACTTGTATGTTCTTTAAACCGCCTGTAATATTTATTAGTTAGATACAAAACATATTTTCATGGATGTAAAACTTTTCTATCCTTTAACTCCCGGGCCGGATGAGTTTCAACCAGAACGAGCAATTAATTTCTGCCCGGCGGCAAGCCCTTCGTTTCTTTCTTTGAAAAATTAAAAAGACCTGATAAAACAATCCATGTAAAAATTTTCTCCGAAAGTTATTGGAACAGCTAAGCTTTCATCATTAGTTCTATCACCAACACAGGTTACCGGGAACTCATTTAACAGCTTACAACAATTGAAAACAGCTCTTGAATAACGCTATGTTATCAGGGATTAGAATATATCACTAATTTTATAGCGGAAAAAATTGCGCCTAAAATAAGTTGAGCAAAATAATTATAACCGCATTTAATCTGCCACATGCTTTCTACACGCCATGAAATATTTTTAGAAGTTGCATCAAACCTAAGTTTCTCTAAAGCCAGTGAAGTGTTGTTCATAAGCCAGCCTGCCATCAGTAAACATATGAAGGCTTTAGAATCTTTTTACAAAACCACTTTATTTGAACGAAAGGGAAATGCTATACATTTAACAAATGCCGGTAATTTATTGGTAACCCGTTTAAAAGAGGCCAAGAAAATTCAAGACCAGTTGGAGTTTGAACTTAGTATTCTTATAGATCATCTACAGGCGAAAGGACAGTTAAAACTAGGTGCCAGTACTACGGTGGCATTGTATATTATACCAAAAATTTTATCAGCCTTTCATCAAAAATATCCTGAGGTAAAAATCAGTTTGCTTAACAGAAATACGGACACAATAACAAAAGCGTTACTTGATCAGGATATCGATATTGGCATTGTAGAAGGAAAGAAAAAAAATTCTGCTATTTTATATCAGCCTTTTATGAAAGATGAAGTAGTGGCTGTTTGTAGCTCAAAAAGTCCCCTGGCAAAAAAAGGAAAATTAAGAATACAGGAAATTACAAATTATCCTATTGTATTGAGAGAGCAAGGCTCTGGCACCCTGGCTGCCCTAAAGTATAATCTGGAAAAGAGCGGAATTAAATTATCCAGTTTAAATGTAAATGTGCGGCTTGCAGGAACGGAGGCATTAAAGAATTTTTTAAGAGAAGATAATTGTCTTGGCTTTTTACCGAAAGGCGCTATCTTAAAAGAATTAAGGGATGGAGATTTAGTTGCACTGAAAATTGAAAAGTTTCAAATAATACGCGACTTCTTTTTTATTCAGCGACATGGCACCGATAACAATGAACTAAATAAAGCATTTATACGTTTTTGTAAAAAAGAAGTATAACCAAAAGTTATAGCCTATAACATTTTACATGGTATAGGCTATTATTTCAACTGTACTTTTACTGCATGCTAACATTACCAAAGCCCTTTACTTTTGCAACTGCTCTCCAATGCGCCAATTGCAAAACAGCGTATCCATTAACTTCAATTAATACCTATGCTACTTGTTGCAATCAACCTTTAATTGTTGAGTACGACTATTCAATATCTTTTTTAAAAGAATCACTTCAATCCCGGCGAAATGATATGTGGCGTTATGCAGAAATGTTGCCGGTGGTAAAAGAAGAAAATATCATAACCCTTGGCGAAGGGATGACCCCTTTGTTTGCATTAAATAAAATGGCTGATAAATATGGGTTTTCAAATCTGTTACTCAAAGATGAATCCTTTAACCCCACAGGTTCATTTAAAGCGAGAGGGTTAAGCATGGCTGTATCAAAAGCGAAGGAATTTGGAATAGCAAGATGCATCATTCCAACAGCCGGAAATGCAGGTGGCGCACTGGCTGCCTATTGCGCAAAAGCAGATATAGAATGTACGGTGGTAATGCCCCGGCATACCCCTGCTATTTTTAAACAGGAGTGTGAATTATATGGTGCAGCATTAATTTTAATTGACGGGTTGATTAATGATTGTGCAAACAAAATAGCCGAAATCAACAAGGACAAACGATATTTTGATATTTCTACTTTAAAAGAACCGTATCGTTTAGAAGGAAAAAAAACAATGGGTTATGAAATTGCGGAACAGTTGAACTGGCAATTGCCTGATGTAATTATTTATCCTGCGGGCGGTGGCACCGGATTAATCGGTATCTGGAAAGCCTTTAAAGAAATGATATCATTGGGATGGATAAACGGTCCTTTACCAAGAATGATTGCCGTGCAATCAAGCAAATGTGCACCTATATTATATGCGTTAAAAGACCGGAATAACTGGAAAAATAATTTTACACCCCAGCCTACAATTGCCAACGGATTGGCCGTGCCTTATCCATTTGGAATGGATATGATGTTACAGGTTTTAGAAGAATCTGGTGGAACCGCAATTGCAGTATCAGATGAAGAAATAACCGCAGCAGTAAAAGAAATAGCAAAGACGGAAGGCTTAATCATCTCACCTGAAGGAGCTGCAACATGGAAAGCATTATTACATTTAAACCGGATGCAGGTAATTAATAGTTCAGAAAAAGTGCTGCTATTGAACACAGGAACAGGGTATAAATATTTGGATAATTTATTTATTGAAGAAAATAAATAACTATCCGCTATTAGGTGCAACTTCAACAATAGAAAATTGTAGAGCCGTAGGCTCGCTGCTATTTTGTAATAACCGGTTTTAACCCGTTGTGTTAAAAAATGCGCCTGAACGAGAAGTGATTCGGCCATTGCCTCCCTTGATTATTATCGGCCGCAGGAGCTGCGGCTGCGTACTGGGTTACGTTGCTCAAAAAAAGGCAGTGTACCTTATTGCTTTTATGCTGACCATTGTTGATTTATACAGACTGATAAAGTTGCTGTATATTAAACGTTGTGTTCGTTGATACCTTCCGTGGGAGCAGATTCAATCAACAACAGGCGTAGTCTTTTATTGCCTTTCTGCGTCGTATTTCATCTACATTTATTTAGAAAAAGTTTGCCAAAACCATCGGGTCTTCGCTAAAGTGCAGGCTTCTTAAACTGCTATTTTTGTGTTTCATATAAAATTGTTGCAATGAAGATCTTTAAAAAACTGTTAACAGTAAACAGCATTCTACTTTCATTTTTCATCCTACTTGCCATATCATTTACTGCTACAGCTCAGGTAACGTCGGTTGGCACGCCGGCTTCTGCCAGCCAATCAAACACTATTGCAAGTTTTACGGTACCGGCTGGCAATAAAAGGCTATTGCTGGTTACGGCTTCAGACGGTGCTTCCACTAATATTACCGGCGTTAAGTTTAATGGCATCGCAATGACCGAACGCAAAGAAGTTACCGACGGCTCTATTGCAGTGGATGCCATTTATACATTATCACTGGGCGATGCAGCGGCATCCGTTACCGGTAGCATCGTTTTTACCAGCACCGGGCCAAGTAACGCTACCAGGTTTATTTCAGCAGCGGCTTTTACAAAAGTTGACCAAACAACTCCACTTTCGGATATACAGGGAGATCTTTCCAATACTTCTTCCAGTTCGCTAACTGTTACCGGTGCCCCCGGCGACCTTGTATACGACATCTTTGATTCCTGGAAAAGCACATTAGCCGGATCGCAGGTACCCGGTTCAGGTCAAACCATCGTAAAAAGCTCAGGAGGATTGGATTTTGGTGGTGATGGTGCTGGCTATGGATATTATAGTACCAGTAAAAAAGCCGGCGGCGCAAGTGTAACTACCAGTTGGGATGCTCCGGGGCACGAGGCTGAAATTCACATTGCAGTTAATATCAGGCAAGACAATTTTGTATTGCCTGTAAAATTGATTTCTTTTAATGCCACCCGCAATAATGCTGATATCAAGTTGAACTGGGTAACAACGGGCGAATCATACCTTGACCGCATGGAAATTGAACGAAGCAGTAATGGTACTGATTTTTCTTTTGCTGCAACCAGCATAACTACTGCAAAAGAATACACAGATGTAAATGCAGTAAGGTTTTTCAACAAGGACAACAACCTGTTTTACCGCTTAAAGCTTGTGGACCAACAGGGTAATTTTAGTTACAGCCAGGTTGTATTGGTTAAAGTAAATAAGCAAGCATCCTTTGTAACCTCTATACGACCTATGTTTGCTGAAGGCAAAATTGCTGTTGGCATCAATGCACCGCAGCAAAGTGCAGTTACCTTAAGACTTAGCGATGTTTCAGGGCAATTAATAAAAACAATGCAGGTGAACGTGAGCAACGGAAACAGCATACAATATATGGATGGGTTGTACACATTGACACCGGGCGTGTATGTACTGCAAATTATTAACGGTCGGCAGGTTATAGCACAAAAGCTTAGGAGGTAACGCCCCTGCAGTGTATCAGCGTCATTAGGTACCATACAATTTTTCCGATGTTCCCCATTAGGTGATGGTGCCGATAGCTATCGGCACCATCCTATTTCTCATTGTTACTACACAAATAATTTTTTCGCTCCTGCAATAATAAAGGCAATGATAATGGGTAGCAAACTAAAAGACACCGGCCTTACACGAATGCCATCCCCAACCTTTGCAAAACCATTGACGTTAACAGTTTACTTATAGCTTTTATTGACTCAACGCTTTTGATTAAAACTATCTACATTGCAGAAAAGACAACTCAAGTTATGTTCAAAAGAAAAAATCTGTTAATCGTTGGTCTGCTGCTAATGTCCGCCACCTGCTTTTCGCAGGAGTATACAAATGAATATTTCATGGATCAATCATTTGCAGGCGTATCTAAACCTGCCGCCATTTTTATTGGTAAAGGCTACCAGGATACCGCTGGTTTTAAAGTAGATTTTTTTGTAATTACGACAAATGAAATGGCATTGTCTTGTTATTTTACAGATTCTTCATTGGCCATTTTAGAAGGTTCTTACCAGCAATATTATATTACCGCCAAACTACAAAGCCAGGGCACTTATTATAACAACCAAAAGCAGGGCGTGTGGCAAGATTGGGATTTGGATGGACAAAAAACAGACTCCGCTTTT
>JBBQEA010000092.1:0-18402 GCA_038320245.1 Chitinophagales bacterium
CAATTTTTTTACTAACCAGCCGGGTGAAAGCAAGTACACAATGGTTACTCCCTGGAAGTTTTTAATTAGTGGCAGCTATGTTTTTAGAGAAGTGGAAAATGTAAAAAATCAAAAAGGTTTTATTACTGCTGATATTGAATACGTAACCCACACAAGCAGCAGTTTTTATAGTGCCAATCAAGCTCCCACCGTTGACGAAAAGCAATATTACACTGCGTTAAATAGTGTTATACGCAATGAGTATAAAGGCAATTTTAATTTCAGGGTAGGTGGCGAACTTAAATTCAATGTACTGATGGCAAGGCTTGGGTTTGCCTATTATACCAATCCTTACAAAGATGCTGCCCTTAAAGCCAACAGGATGCTATTTAGTGGTGGACTTGGTTACCGTCATAAAGGATTTTTTGTTGACCTAACCTATATTTATTCCATTAATAAAGATGTGGATTTTGCTTATCGCCTGCAGGATAAAAGCAACACTTTTGCAAGCCTGGATACCCGCCGTGGAAATATAGTGGCAAGTGTAGGGTTTAAGTTTTAAGGGTATTTTGCCGTGAAGGCGTATAGGCGTTTTTTAATATTGATTGCCTTTAATTTATTAGCAGGTGAATTTGGGGAATAAAACTATTTAAGCTGTTTTTTCACTATTGCTATAACATCTTCAAAATTGGGGCTGCACCATTGCACAGCCTCATCTTTTTTAAACCAGGTCATTTGGCGTTTGGCATATTGCCGGGTATTTATTTTTATTTGTTCGATGGCTTCTGCTAAAGTAATATCTCCCTGCAGGTGAGCAAAAATTTCCTGGTAGCCTACTGTTTGCAAAGCATTAAGCGTTTTAAAAGGCAGCAAACTGGAGACTTCCTTCAGCAGCCCTTCCTCCATCATTGCATCTACCCTTTTATTGATTCTGTCTATTAGTTGCGGCCTTGGTAATTCAAGGCCAATTTTGATGATATTAAAATCCCTTTGCTTTTTTTGATTGGTATGAAATTCCAACAAAGATTTACCGGTAGATTGTACAACTTCCAATGCCCTCATCAGGCGTTGTGGATTTAATATTTCTCCGATTGCGTAATAAGCTTCATCCTGGTTTTTAACCTGTTCTTTCAGCCATTCAATGCCATTGTTGTTGTAATTAGTAATGATGCTTTGCCTGATGGCAGGGTCAATGGACGGCACTTCATCCATACCTTCACAAAATGCTTTTACATATAAGCCGGTGCCACCCACCATTACAGCAATATCATAAGCCGCAAAAATAGTGTTGATTTTTTCCAGGGCATATTGTTCAAATACGGCGGCGCTAACCGGCTGCTGTATGGAATGGGAGTTAATAAAATGATGGTATACCAATTCCAGTTCTGCATCGGTTGGTTTAGCAACACCAATATTGAGTTCCTTAAAACACTGACGACTATCGCAGGAAATAATTTCGGTAGAAAAATATTGGGCAACCTGCAAAGCAAGGGCTGTTTTGCCAATTGCCGTAGGACCCGTAATTAGAATGCAGCTTTTTTTCATTTAATACAAAGAGATATAAAAATACCGAGTGCAGGATTTGTGATGTATGATCTTTAATCTCCTATTTTTTATTTGGAAGGTAAATTGTTTAAGGACTATTAAAACGTTCACTCTATCATTAGCTTGATAAACTCCATCAATATTTTCAACCTCACGACCTCCTTCAAACAAATTCAACAATTCAACTATATTCAACCACCTTCAACCACATTAAACCATTTTCAACAACATTCAACAATATTCAACCCCCTTCAACAATCTTCAACCACCTTCAACCACATTCAACAATATTCAACAACAATCAACTTCAACAACATCTCCCCCTAAATCTCATCACCAATTTCCTCCGAAGTACTGTCGTCCTCTTCACTTTCAGCAGCATTGCCATCTTCATCTTCTTCGCTAAAACCTTCCAGTAGTGCTGCACTGTTTAAATCATACTTTTCTTCTACCTCTGCCAGGCGTTTATCTACCAAACCTTTGGTACCATACTGGGCAGGTGCAATACCTTCTGAGCGGATAGAAACAGGATAGGTAAGTTTTTTACTTTCTTCCTTATCTACGTTGATTAACTCCACTTTAAAAGTCCAGAATTTATTAAAGTCGTACACATAAATAAACTTTTGGTTGGGATCTTTTATCTCCGAGCCCATGGTGGTTTCACCCATCAGCATGGGATCTACTTTATAGGTTTTATCATCGTATTTTTCCAGCGAAATTTCACGCCCCCTCAGCCAGTTATCATTGCTGCGATAAAAAGTTGCTTTATGTTTACTATCAAACTCATAGCTTTTTAAAATAGCATTGTGCAGATCTGCAAAGTTTTGGGTATGACGTATCAACACATCTCTGTAAACACTGTCATCATCTTCCCAATAAATTCTAAAGCGTAAAATAGCCATCTCGTATAGGTTTGTATTTAATTATAGAATATCAAAAGTAAAGAAAATATGTCAGGATAATACCCCTATTCCCATTTAAAGTATCGATTTAATATATCCCGCCAATCAAATTATCGCAATATTATTTTTTAACGGGATGATTTAATTTACGCTGTTTTAACTACACCCAATTCCTTAGCCTTATCTAACATAAATGAATGAGCTGCTTCGTAATTATTGGGTATCACTCCATCTAATATAGCCTCCCTGATGGCATTTTTTATAACCCCTACTACCCTGCCTGGTGGAAGGTTAAAAACCTCCATAATCATTTCGCCTGTTACTGGTGGTTGCCAGTTGCGGAGCTGATCACTTTCTTCCACTTCGGCACAGCGCTGCCGGACCATTTCGAAGTTTTCTAAAAACCGTTTTACTTTTTGTTTGTTTTTAGAAGTGATGTCTGCATTACACAAGGTCATCAAGGCATCGAAATCTTCACCGGCATCAAACAATAACCTGCGCACTGCAGAATCGGTAATATTTTCTTTGGTTAAACTGATGGGCCTTAAATGTAATTCTACCAGCTTGCGCACAAACTTCATTTTTTCATTCATCGGAAGCTTAAGCTGCGTAAATATTTTAGGTACCATCCGCCCTCCTACAACTTCATGCCCGTGAAACGTCCAGCCATGGCCTTCTTCAAATTTTTTAGTAACTGGCTTTGCAATGTCATGCAAAACCGCTGCCCAACGCAACCAAAGATCATCTGTATGTTCAGCAATATTATCAACCACCTGCAGGGTGTGATAAAAATTATCTTTATGCCCTTTACCATCAATATATTCAGCACCTGCCAAGGCTACCATTTGCGGAAAAATAATCTTTAACAGGCCACTTTTGTACAATAAATCAAAACCAACAGAAGGCTTTTTGCACATCAATATTTTATTCAATTCAACGGCAATTCGTTCGCCACTTACAATTTTTATCCTGTGAGCATTTTCCTGTATTGCTTCAAATGTTGTGTTTGAAATCTGGTAGTTTAGTTGAGCTGCAAAACGAA
Source organism: Chitinophagales bacterium (assembly GCA_038320245.1). GTDB lineage: Bacteria > Bacteroidota > Bacteroidia > Chitinophagales > Chitinophagaceae > Ferruginibacter. The sequence goes on from JBBQEA010000092.1 coordinate 3,469, forward strand.
TGGCTCTCATCATCCGTAATGGATCGTCACTAAAGGTTTGTGATGGTGCAAGTGGTGTTTGAATAACCCCTGCTTTAATATCCTCCAGCCCGTTAAATGGATCAATCAGTCGCCCAAAATTATCTGTGTTCAAACTTATTGCCAGTGCATTGATGGTAAAATCACGCCGGTTTTGGTCATCTTCCAAAGTGCCGGAAGTTACCATGGGCTTACGACTGTCGTAACTATAACTTTCTTTTCTTGCTCCTACAAATTCTATTTCCCAATCAGTTGTTTTTATTTGAGCAGTACCAAAATTTTTAAAAAAATTTACAACCGGGCGGGGAGAAAAAGCAGCAGCAACTTTTTCTGCCAGCAATATGCCATCTCCCAGGCACACAATGTCCATATCTTTTGTAGGCCGGCCAATAATTTTATCTCTCACAAAGCCGCCGATTAAATAACATTCCACCTGCAGTTCCTTTGCTGCGGCTGCAATTTTATTTAAAACAACCAGTTCGCCGGGAGAACAATTAATATCCATAGCTGCAAAAATAAGCTGATTGATTTTGCCGAAGGCAGATGGGGAGGTTTTTGATAAATTCTTTTTAGGAGGACAATTATTTAACAGTAAAACTGAAAAAAGTAATTACTATCCCCCATTGGGTGCAACTTCATTTAAAATACTGTAGAGCCGTAGGCTCGCTTTTATTTTGTAACAACGGGTTTCAGCCCGTTGTGGTGGGAAAATATGATACCGAGAGCCGTAGGCTCGGCACATATTATTCGAAACATCAGTAAAATTATAAAACTTAAATACTTGTTGCAGCTCTCTTGATATGCACCGAGCCTACGATTCTCATGATACTATCTCGTACTTCATCAATGCCTGCCCGTACAGGCGGGGGTTGAAACCTCACGCCACAGGCGAGATTACAAAATTGTGCGAAGCTATGACTCTTTATAAAAACTTACAAATAGCCACGAAAAATTGGTGCCGATTTACCTGAATTGAATAGCATTAACCGGCTTGATTTTTTTTACCAGGATAGTGGGGATAATTAATGTAGCCAGGCAGATTAACATCGTACAAACATCCACCATCACTACCTGCCACCATACTACTTGTGCATGTGCAGCACTCATATAGTACGCTTCTTCATCCAATTTTATAAAGCCTGTTTTTTCTTGCAGCCAGCAAATACCGAGGCCCAGTATCGTTCCTGCAATAATACCCGTAACGGCAATAACCGAAGTGTTGTATAAAAAAATTTGCTGAATCATCCAATCGTCTGCGCCAATGGCTTTTAATATGCCAGTCATTTTGGTTCGTTCCAACACAATAATCAGCAGGCAGGTAATTAAATTTACTACCGCCACCACAATCATAATGGCAATCAATATAAACTTGATTTTATTTTGAAGCGCCAGCCAGTCGAATATATTGGGATTTATATCCCGATATGTTTTGCAATTCCAGCCAAGCGGTGTTTCATTTTGGATAACAGTTGCAACGGTATCTGTAAGTTTGTAATCGTTTAAAAAAACTTCATAGCCACCAATCTGGTTGGGTTGCCAATCATTCATTCGCCGGATGAGGTTAATATCGCAGATGCCCAACTGGTGATCATATTCTTCAATGGAAGTTTTATAAATACCAGCCACTTTAAGTTTCCTGGGCCGCTTTGTTCCATTGGCCTGAACAAAAAAAGACAGCAACGTGTCATTCACTTTTATCTTTAACTGGTTGGCGATGTAAGCCGAAATATTGATTTCCCTGCTGTAACCGCTATCAGGAAAAGAAATCCATTTGCCTGAAAGCAGAAAAGGCTGCAACCGGCTGTAATCAAATGAAGCATCAATCCCTTTAAGCAAAATACTTTCAATATCATCACCGTAAGTAAGTATGACAGATTTGGTGGCGTAGGCTTCTACCGTCTTTACATCTGTTAATGATTTGATATAATTTTCTACCGAATCGTTTTTGGTAATAACATATTCTTCAGCCGTGCTCACCCTACTTTCAATATCCTGCTGTACGTGAATATGGCCAGAAAAGCTGAACACTTTATCGCTGATTACCTGCTGGAAGCCATTTACAAAGCTAATGGCCACTATCATAACCGCTACACTAATTGCAGTGGCAACTGTAGCCAGCCTGATAATAAAACGGGAGAAAGTTTTTTCACTGTTAAAGGCTATTCGCCTTGCGATAAAAGCTGCAATATTCAAACGGAATAATTTTTGGTATCTTTCCAAAAGTAAAATAATTAAACATTACATGAGGTATTTCCTGAAAATCCATTTTATTATTGCCTTTTTCTGTACACTTCAAACAATTAAAGCGCAACCCAATCCAAACCGAATATTTGCAGCTAACATTCATTCCGCCCGCTTACATATGCTCGGCGATCAACAAACAATGCCCGTGTATAAACTTAACAGCGGCGACAGAATGGAACTCCATTTTGACGATGTGGATACAAGGGTAAAAAGTTATTACTATACTTACCAGTTGTGTGATTACAATTGGCAACCAGTTAACATAAGCACATTCGATTACATAAAAGGTTTTACGCAGCAACGTATTTCCAATTACCGTTTTTCTTCCCTTGCCTTTACCCGATACATACACTACCAGGCTGTATTACCCGAGGCCAATTCCTTACCAACCAGGAGTGGCAACTACCTGTTAAAAGTTTTTTTGGATGGAGACACTTCTAAAACCATTTTCACCAAAGGCTTGCTGGTGCTGGATCCTAAAGCTAGCGTGAGCGGACAAGTGATACAACCTTTTACACCGCAATATTTTAATACACATCAACGCATAAAATTTACCGTAAACATAGATGCCCTTAATTCATTTAATGCCAGCCAGCAGATAAAAGTACTTGTGCTGCAAAATTATCGGTGGGACAATGCAATTGGCAGCACCCAGCCAACATTTATCAGGGGCAATACGCTGGAATTTAATAGTGAAAATAATTTCGTTTTTCCGGGTGGTAAAGAATGGCGTTGGCTGGATTTACGCAGCTTTAGATTGCTGAGCGAACGGGTATTAAAAGCTGAGAATACAAAGACCACTACAGACATTTTTGTTAAGCCGGATATCGACCGTAACGGGCAGCGATATGTTTACTACCAGGATCTAAATGGTGGATACATGGTTACTACCTACGAAACCATCAACCCCTACTGGCAGGGCGATTATGCCCTGGTTCATTTTAATTATGTAACACTATCTCAAACTCCTTATCCCAACAAAGAATTGTATTTAATTGGTGACCTAACCGATTACCAGTTAACCGAAAAAAATAAAATGGTATTCAATGAGAAGAAAGGCTACTACGAGGGCACCCAGTATTTAAAACAGGGTTATTACAATTATGGATATTCGCTGGTTGATAAAAATAATCCGTTACAAAAAACAGACCTGGAGGGCAACTACTGGGAAACAGAAAACAGTTATACCATCCTGGTATATTACAAATCTTTTACGGACCAGGCCGACCAATTAATTGGAATAGGAAAAATAAATACCCGTGTTGATAAGCCGGGCTTTAGTTTTTAATTCGGGATAAATTTACATTGCCATAAGCCCAACTTAAATTTGTTCACATATAGGCACCCAATATTTGCCCGTTTTCCACTTCTACAGAAATATGCTCATCCAATGTAGTGGAGAAGGAAACGCCTACATAGTCCAAAGCGATCGGAAACGATTTGTGGGTACGTTCTACAAGCGCCAATGTTTGTATTTTTTTTGGGAACTGTTGCAGCAGGGGTTGCAGTGCATACAACATTACCCTACCACTGTTTGCTACATCATCAATCAATAAAACCACTTTATTGCTTACATCAATAGCAGGTTGCAGCGTAATAGCGCCCGGCATTTTTTTATCAATTAACAGCGATACTACAATTACTTCCCCGGAAAAAATCTCCTTTACATATGCTGCAATTTTCTCGGCAATTAAGCTGCCATTATTTTTAATGCCAACCAATACCAGTTGCGGCTCCCCGTAATTGCGTTCTGCAACTTCCAATGCCATGCGCTTCAGTTTCTTTTCTGCCGCATCTTTTGATAAGATATATTTTGTTGTACTATCCATGTTCGTTTTATGAAGGCTGAAAATTACCAACTATTCAACAATCTAACAATTAAACACAAGGAAATAATTAACTTAGCCCCATTAAAAAAATATTATGCAATTGTTCCCACAAATTATTTTTGTAGCCATCCTTGCTGCAGCCATCTGGCTGTTTACAAAAAACATTGTACAAATACGCCGCAATATTTTTTTGGGCAGAGAAGAAGATCTCACCAACAATAAACCACAACGCTGGAGAAACCTGCTGCTGCTGGCGTTGGGGCAAAAGAAGATGTTTAAAAATACACCCGTTGCGCTGATGCATTTTGTTATTTACGCAGGATTTATCATCATTAACATAGAAGTGCTGGAAATAGTGCTGGACGGCCTGTTGGGAACGCACCGGTTATTCTTCCCTTTTACCGGCAGCCTGTACACTTTCCTGATTAACTTTTTTGAAATACTGGCCGTGGGTGTAATTGCAGTGTGTGTGGTGTTTTTGGCAAGACGCAACGTATTAAAGTTGAAACGTTTTATTAGCAAAGATTTAGACGGCTGGCCACATAGTGATGCCAATTATATTTTAATTGTAGAGATCATTTTAATGAGTCTTTTTTTAACCATGAACGCCACTGACAGAACGTTGCAGTTGCAGGGAAATGAGCACTATCATGATACCGGCAACTTTATCATAAGCGGTATGCTTGCGCCTGTTTTTAATGAACTTTCCGGCAGCACTTTAATGGCGATTGAAAGGAGTAGCTGGTGGCTGCATATATTGGGAATTCTGGCATTTTTAAACTACCTCCCTTACAGCAAACACCTCCATATTATGCTGGCTTTTCCAAATGCATACTATGCCCGTTTAGATGTAATGGGCAAGATGACCAATATGGAAAATGTGCAGAACGAAGTGAAATACCTGATGCAACCGGAACTGGCACCTGCTGCAGATTCTGAGGCACCGCCAGTAAAGTTTGGCGCCAAAGATATTTTTGATTTAAGCTGGAAAAATTTATTGGACGCCTACAGTTGCACCGAGTGCGGCAGATGCAGTGCAGCCTGCCCTGCAAACCAAACAGGGAAACTGTTGAGTCCAAGAAAAATAATGATGGATACCAGAGACAGACTGCAGGAAGTTGGAAAAAACATTAACAGCAACGGCAGTTTTAAAGACGATGGTAAATTACTGCTCAACAATTATATTTCGGTTGAAGAATTACGGGCCTGTACCACCTGCAATGCCTGTGTGGAAGAATGCCCGGTAAGTATCAGCCCATTGGATATTATTTTGCAAATGCGCCGTGCATTGATAATGGAAGACAGCAATGCGCCACAGGAATGGAACAGCATGTTCAGCAATATTGAAAACAACTTTGCTCCCTGGAAATTTTCTCCGGATGACAGGGATAAATGGGTGGAGGAAATGAAGGGGTAGGTTCAAATATGGTGCGTATACGATGCTATTATTTTTTATAAAAACAAAAAGGCTTATAATTTTTCGATTGAAAAATTATAAGCCTTTTTAAATATGATTTGCTTTAGAAAAAGTACTTCCTTAAACCCTGTGATAATCTCCTCTCCAATCTTTTATTGCCTGTTTAATATCTTTTGAACTTAGGTTTTCGTCAGCAGCTTTTTTTGAAAGGTTTATAAATTCAGCATCACTTGCAAATCGCAAAGCAATAACCTGGCTTAACCTAAGACGGCTATCCAATGGTTTGCCGCTTGCTATAAAATGACGGAAATTTTCTTCTGCCCTGATGGCCCTATCCTGAGCTTTCAGTCCAAAACCACGTGCTAAAAAAGCTACCAATAATAAAATGATTGCGGCAAGGCAAATGAGGGAAGCACTATACACTCCTTCGCCTTTACCTACAGTATCATACAGGTTAAAAAATGAGCCGATAATAAGGGCAAGAATTGCAGGCAATGTTACAAAGTGAAAAAGTGGCACCAATTGAGAATGATTCTTAAAATTTTGTGTTTGCATATTTATTTTTTTCGCCAAATTACTTTAATACATCCAAAACCTTCCACATTTTTTCTCTTACAGTAGCGGCGCTGCCGTCAAAATTATTTATGATAAATGAAAAGGAATATGCAGCTCCGTTTTTACTTTGTACAAAACCCGTATAAGACCTTACACCGCCAATATATCCGTCTTTCATTTTAATACCATTCATTTGTGGCAAAGCATTGTAAAATGATGCAAACCATGATTGTTGCTTTGGGTATTGCAATACTGTAGCCAATGCCTTTGTAGTAACCCGGTTGGCTGGCGACAAGCCACTGCCATCTAAAATATGCAAGGCAGATTTTTCGATCCCGTTTTTACTCCAGAAATCCTTTATCAATTCTATACCTTTTTCTAAACTGCCAAACTTCTGTTTTTCAAATGCAATGGCTTTTACAAATGCTTCGCCATAGAGGTTGATACTTTTTTTAAGAAACCAGTAATTGATACTATCGAGCGGCGGAGACTGAATGTTAAGTAATATTTTTGAATCATCCGGCAACGTTGTTTTAAATGAGCTAATGCTGCCTTGCTGATTTGAAACAATACTGATATTTTTTTCATTGAATGCATCGGCTAATTCATTGATTAATTGCTTATCCGGGGCGGGCATTGCACCGGAAATTACAAAATTATTTTCTCCTGCCGGAATCGTTCCCCTTACAAAACCATGTGTTGCATTGGGAGCCAAATAAATATAAGCATTATCACCACTGCCCTTTGCAGCCGTGGTTAATTCCGAAGATAATTCCACCGCTGCAAGCAGTGGTTTGGTACCTGTAATACTAACCGGATCACCGATGGCATTGCCTGCCTTCAACATAAGATCATACTGATTCTCCCGCCAGTTAAGGGCCGATGCTCCGGCCCCATAATAGTTGCCGATATCTTCCCAAACCCAGCCGCCAGGCGTGCTATTGCTTTCCCAATTACCGGTGAAGCCTGTAATATTTCCATTTATTTTTTTTATCCCTTTCAACAAAACAGCATCTGTAATATTTTTTATAATCGCCTGTGCCTTTGTGTTGGGCCATCGCCCACTGCCAAGGGTTGGGTCTCCGTAACCCACTACAAAAAGATTCCCGTTTAATATTCCATTTAAAATCGTTCCATCATATGCCAGTTGTGTTTTAAAACTATAATTATTTCCCAGTAATTCGAATACTGCTGCACTTGTAATCAATTTTTGGCAGCTTGCTGGCGCCAAACCCATTTCAGCATTTTTTTCAAAAATAATTTTACCTGTTTTAGTTTCTACCACATACATACCAATGGCTGCATGTTTAAACTGTATACCAACTTCTAATAAATTAATTGCTTTGGCAAGCCGCTCATTTACTGTTTGAGAAAACAACATAAAAGGCAAATAAAATAAAATCCAACAGCAGCATTTTTTCATTGTATAAAATTGTATTGACAAAACTAAAAGAATTAAATTTGATGGATGGAAAATACAGTGAATGAACCTGCGCTTAAATACAACTTCATAACGGCGGAAGAATATTTAACCGAAGAACGTGCTGCTTTGGATAAGCATGAATATTACGAGGGTGAAGTTTTTGCCATGAGTGGCGCATCTTTGAAACACAATGTGATATTCTCCAACTTATTTACTGATATCGGAAGTAAACTCAAAGGCAAAGGTTGCAGGCCTTATGGCAGTGATTTAAGGATTCATATTCCTAAAAATACGCTGTACACCTATCCAGATATCAGCATCATTTGTGGTGAAGCCGATTTAACCGATAAAGAATTTGATACGGCCACCAATCCCTCAGTTATCATCGAATTATTATCCAAATCAACCCGTAATTACGACAAAGGAGAAAAGTTTACTTTGTACCGGGATATTGATTCACTCAAAGAATATGTACTGGTGGATACTGAAAAAATTTATGTAGAAAAACATATCCGCAATGCCGATGGAAGTTGGCAACTTACCGATTACAGATCTTTGGAAAACTCCTTTACAATCGAAAGCATACAAATCACTATTTTATTAATGAATGTGTATGAAGGCATCTCATTTGCATAAATACTTTTCTTCTCATTTATCTTTACGCTTTTACTTTACTACTATTGCTGTGTTAAGAATAAAATGACGCATCAATCCGTGAATGGTCACTGTCAATCAATGTCGTTGGATAAATATTCAACATTGACCATTGACCATTCAACATTCACAACTAAGCTGCTTAAAAATTTATGGTGCAGCCAAAATACTAAACGATTAATATGACACAAGCAAGCATCATCACCATTGGCGATGAATTATTGATAGGACAGGTTATAGATACCAACAGTACCTGGATGGCACAGGAATTAAACAAAGCTGGCATAAGGGTGGCAAGGCGGGTTGCAGTAGGTGATGTGTGGGAAGAAATCTGGTCTGCACTAGATGAAGAAAGCAACCATGCCGATATTATCCTCATAACGGGCGGGCTTGGCCCAACTGCCGATGACATCACCAAACCATTGCTCTGCAAATATTTTAATGGCAATATGATAGTGGATGCAGGCGCATTGGCCAATGTGAAAAATATTTTTGAAAATATCCTTAAAAGGCCCATGATTGAACGCAATCTGAAACAGGCTGAAGTACCCGACAACTGCAAAGTAATTTTAAATAAAAGAGGCACAGCACCGGGCATGTTGTTTGAAAAAAACATTACCGAAAACGGCAACAACAAAAAGGTTTTTGTAAGTATGCCCGGCGTCCCTCATGAGATGAAGGGAATGATGATTGACGATGTAATACCGGCACTTACCCAGCAGTTTTCTTTTCCGCATATTGCACACCGCACTTTACTTACGGCAGGTGTGGGTGAATCATTTCTGGCAGATTTAATACAGCATTTTGAAGAGGCCTTACCTGCTGATATTAAACTGGCTTACCTGCCCAACTATGGCATGGTACGGCTGCGTTTATCTGCCACCGGCTTTGACAAAACTACCACAGAAGCAAGGCTAGAAAAAGAATTTGCAGCATTGCAGGTATTGGTAAAAGACTACCTGGTAACCAACGAAGATTTGCCCATGCAGGAGGTAGTAGCCAAACTATTGATTGCTGCAAACAAAACCGTCTCCACTGCTGAAAGTTGTACTGGTGGCTATATTGCAAGTCTGCTGACTGCAAAGGCAGGGGCATCTGAATTTTACAGCGGCAGCGTGGTAAGCTATTCTTACAAAGCAAAGGAAAGCCTGCTGCAGGTTGATAAAAACACCTTGGAAACCCTTGGTGCAGTAAGTGAAGAAGTAGTGATACAAATGGCAAAGGGCGCATTAAAAAATATACAAACTGATTACACAATCGCTGTATCCGGCATTATGGGCCCCGATGGCGGCACCAATGATAAACCGGTGGGCACGGTTTGGATAGCCGTTGGAAACAACAAAAATATTATTGCAAAAAAAATGCAGTTTCGGTTCGATCGACAGCGGAATATTGAATTAACTGCCACCAATGCTTTGAATATGCTGCGGATTTTTATCGTTGAACAGGAAGGCGATGCTATTAAAAGTAAATAATTACCTTTGAAGCCGATTGCTTAAAAGGAGGACTACCGCTTAGGTGGCTCTGCCTGTTATTTTTTACAAACTTCAATTTATTGTATGCCGTTAGTTGATTTGATAATGCCTAAACTGGGTGAAAGTATTATGGAAGCCACCATATTAAAATGGCACAAAAGCCCCGGTGACCTTATAAAAGAAGATGAAACCGTTTTAGACATTGCAACCGATAAAGTTGACAGTGAAGTACCTTCTACCACTGCCGGCGTATTAGAGCAACTATTATTTAACGAAAATGATGTAGTGCCCATTGGCGCTGTAATTGCAAGGATAAGGGTAGGTACCGAAAGTGCTGTAACCATCTCTACCCCTGCGCCGGCACCGGCACCTGTAGCACATGAAGACGCTAAAGTGGTGGAGCATATCCCCTATCAACCTTCGCCAACAACAACTGCTACAGCAGGTAATAACAACAACATCAAATTTTACTCCCCGCTGGTGATAAATATTGCACAGCAGGAAGGTATCAGCATGGCAGAACTGGAAAATATCCCGGGCACAGGTCAGGATGGCAGAGTGAGCAAGCGGGATATATTGGCTTATTTGGCTGCCGGAAGAATCGTTAACAGTAATGCTGTTATTGCCCATGAGCCCATTGCAGCGGCAATAGTTGAACCAGTGGTTATCAGCCAGCAACAGCCTGCTGCAACCAACAACCAGATGGCATCTCAACCTAATGCCAACACCCAGGTTGCCGTACCACAAACCTATTCCGGCAATGTAGAAGTGATAGAAATGGACCGCATGCGCAAGCTGATTGCCAAACACATGGTAGATAGCAAACATACCAGTCCGCATGTTACCAGCTTTGCAGAATGTGATGTAACCAACCTTGTTTTGTGGAGAGAAAAAGTAAAGAAAGATTTTGAAAACAGGGAAGGCGAAAAAATTACCTATACACCCATATTTATTGAAGCCATTGTAAAATGCATCAAAAAATACCCGATGCTGAGCAGCTCAATTGATGGTGACAGAATCATCATTAAAAAGGATTTAAACATTGGTATGGCTACTGCCCTGCCCACCGGCAACCTGATTGTTCCGGTGATAAAAAATGCGGATCAATTAAATTTATCCGGGCTCACCAAAAAGGTGAATAGCCTTGCCAATGCAGCACGTACCGGTAAATTAAAACCCGATGACACTACCGGTGGCACTTTTACTTTTACCAACGTAGGTACGTTTGGAAGCATTATGGGTACGCCCATCATTAACCAACCGCAGGTAGCCATTATGGCCGTGGGTGCCATTAAAAAAAGACCCATGGTAATTGAGACAGCGCAAGGCGATTGTATCGCCATCCGCCACATGATGTACATTTCCATGAGTTACGATCACCGGATTATTGATGGTAGCCTGGGTGCTACTTTCCTAAATGCTGTATCCAAAGAGCTGGAGAATTTTGACAGCAGCAGAACGATTTAATAAAATAAAAAGCGCTCCACTCCGGGGCGCTTTTTTAACACTAAAGCAAAAATATAATTTACGGTGCCAATCTTTCAATTGTCCATTCACCCGCTGTTGCTTGCGAATACAAAATTCTGTCGTGCATGCGGCTTGGGCGGCCCTGCCAAAATTCAATACGGGAAGGCTTTACCCTATAGCCTCCCCAATGTGGCGGTTTGGGAATTTTGCCATGCTTAAACCGTTCTACATAATAATCAAACGTTTCCTGTAACAATGCCTTGCCTGCCACAACCATACTTTGCGGCGATGCCCATGCACCTATCTTACTGCCATCAGGACGGCTATCAAAATAGTCCAAACTTTCCTTAACGGATATTTTTTCAGCAATGCCATTTATACGAACCTGTCTTTCCAACTCTTTCCAAAATAACAATATACAGCAATTGGGATTATGGGTTAGCTGTTCACTTTTTGCACTGTTATAATTGGTAAAAAATACAAAACCTCCATCATCAAAGGCTTTCAGCAACACCGTTCTTGCATCTACCATTCCATCCTTTCCGGTACTGGCCAATGTCATGGCATTCATTTCCAACAGTTCTGCTGCTGCTGCTTCGTTCCACCATTTGTCAAACTGCTGAATTGGTGATGCCGAAACATCTTCTTCATTGAGGTGGAGCATGGAATAATCTTTGCGTATTTTCGATAGTTCTTCAGGAGTCATAATTGTATTATTATTTGATAGCAAAGGTAATTGAATGTAATACTATTGGCTTTTATTGGTTGTTCCAGCTTAAAACAATTTTGGACTGATAAGGTTTAAAATAGCTGCGAAATACAATATAGATGTTACAATCACTATAAAATTTTGAAACATTCAATTTTTATTTTTAAAAAGAACTAGTTTTAAAAAAAGGATAAATCAACTCCTTAACAGAAAAAACTATCGAGATAAATAGTGCGGCACAGAAACGTTAAAAAATTTACAGAGGTCAGTTGAAAAATACAAGCATGAAAAAATTATACATCAGCGCCCTATCTTTTACATTCTTGCTGATTTGCTCCTGCAAATTATTTGCAACTAATTATTATGTATCCAATGTTGGCAACGATGGGGCAACAGGCACAAGCAGCAGCACTACCTGGGCCACCTTATACAAAGTAGCCAAATTTCCTTTTTTACCCGGTGATACTGTTTTTTTTAAACGGGGTGATGTATTCAGAGGCACCATCGCTTTTTCCGGAAGTGGCGAAATTGGCAGGCCAATAGTTTTTGATGCATATGGTACCGGTCCTTTACCATTGATATTGGGAAGTAAAAATGTAAGCGCATCAAATGAATGGACTTTCCATTCTCCCAACATTTATAAAACAACCAACACAATCGGCATCAACAGGCGTGTAATTGATGTAAGCCAAATGATATTTAATGAGGAGAAAAGTTTTGGAGTTAAGCGAAATAACTTTTCCGAATTGGTTAACCAGGGCGATTTCTTTTTGTCGCCATTTACAGATACTCTGTATTGCTTTTCTAAAAAAAATCCGGGTAGTATTTATACTTCAATAGAAGTGGGCGGCGTTTACAGCGAAGATGTAATCTCAATCAGAACAAGCCGGTTTATCAATATCAGAAACCTTGATGTGAGGTATAGTGGCAACAATGGTATTATCATAAGAAACTGCAGCAATATATTGGTAGAAAACTGTAAGGTAAGCTGGTGCGGCGGTTGGTGGTATAGTTACAAAACACCCCGGGTGGGCCCCGGCAGAATGGGCAATGGCGTACAGATGTGGCTATCAAACTCCAATATCACCATCCGTAACAACAGAATTGATCAGATATATGATGCCGGCATTTCGCCACAGGGCACGGGTGAGTATACACAAATAAATATTTTTATGTATGGCAATGTGATTAGTAATTGCTACTATTCCTATGAAATTTTCTTAAAGGCACCTGCCACAATCAACAATATAAACTTCGATAACAATACTTGTATTAATTCCGGTTCACAATGGAGTCAGCACCAGCGGCCAGATAGCTTGTTTGCCGAACACATAAGACATTCTTCCAACACTGGAAATATATCCGGTTGCAGCATCAGAAATAATATTTTTAGTGGCAGCCTCATCAGGAATTGCCAGATCAATTCAACTACTGGTTTTGTAATTGATTACAACCTCATTTACAATACACCTGCGTTTTCGTTCAATGGAAAAGTTCATGCTACTTTTTCCGAATGGAAGAAAGCAAGCAGTTATGATGCCCACAGTATTTACAGCGATCCACTTTTTGTTTCCGCTGATGATTACCGGCTGCAGGTGGGAAGTCCTGCTATTGGCAGCGGCACAGATGTTGGGTTTGGGCAAGGAGCTAATATGGGTGCCTATCAAGGTTCCGGGGTTTCTACAGCTGACAAAAAAAGGAGGTAGTGAGGCCTTAAAGATTATCCGCAATAATTAAAAAAAATATTGTGTCACAACCAGCAGTCCATTATTTGTTATTTATAAAAAAATCACCGCTTGTCATTTCATCAGCAAGATTCTGTATTGTTTTGGTATTAAACAAACGAATCAGTTGCAGTTTTATGGATTGATAATCGGCATGGAGAGGGCATGGTTTGGCTTCTGAACATTTTTTTAAACCGAGTACACATTTCCCAAAAACTTCCTCTTCCTCCATTACTTCCAGGATGGCTCGTACTGGTAAGTTTTTAGCAACTGCCGTCATATAAAACCCACCATTGGGGCCTCTTACCGAGCTGATAATTTTACTACCGGCTGTAAGCTTTTGAAGAATCTTTGCAGTAAATGATTTAGGCGAATTGATGCCCTTTGCTATTTCAGCAATCCCGAGTTTATTTTCTTCACTCCCCTTTTGTGCAATCAAAATAGTTGCCCGCATTGCATACTCGGTGGCTTTTGAAAACATGCTAACAATTTTGATAAATGGTGAAAAATAATTCCGTTGCAAAATAGGAATAAAATCAGTGGAACGATGTAATAAGCAATTTCAATTTAAAAGGCTATGTCCTGTTACACCCATAATATTATTTTGCATGGTTTAATTACTTCGTAAAAACAGCAGCATTGTATCAGTTACCTGATTCAATACTGCTGTATACTTTTTAATACCATCAAATGAGTAGAAGGTACGCTGGCACGGAATTTAAACGGGCACAGTTGACGGGTATTGAAAATTATTGTTCATATGGCCTTACTAAAAACAGGATTACTGGAATGTACCCCTTCTCTCCATAAATTTAAATCGAAGGCGCTACATATATTCCGGATAAAATTAAATCCGGTGGTAGTTACTACAAGTCCGTTTGTAGTAAAGTTCAGCAACCCATCTGCTTCCATTTTTTTTAATTCAGGATAACACAATTGTTCTATCGTTTCAATATCTTCTTCTCTAAAAATAGTAGCACCCCTGCAACTGATATCCAATATATAATTACGAAAGGCTACATCTTCATCTGTTAAAAAATAACCTTTAAAAACAGCTAGTTCATTTGCATTAATGGCAGCTGTATAATTATGTAAGGCCTTTTCATTTTGTGCAAAAGCAATACCAGCATCACTGATACTGGAAACGCCTAACCCAATAATCATAGAGGTATGCTGTGTGGTATAACCCATAAAATTACGGTGCAGATTTCCTTCTTTATGCGCCTTATATAAATCGTCTGTTGGCAAGGAAAAATGGTCCATACCTATGTTGATATAGCCATTTTCTGTAAACAATTTTTTACCTAACTGGTAAAGCTGCATTTTTTCTTCGGTGGAGGGTAAATCCTTTTCATCAAAAAGGCGCTGTCCCCTGCTGGTCCAGGGTACATGCGCATAACTATAAAAAGCAATTCTGTC
>JBBQEA010000093.1:0-18361 GCA_038320245.1 Chitinophagales bacterium
AATAATCAAATTAAAATTATTTGCAGCTGCATAATCAATCCCCATTTTACTAATGCCGTATCCTTCCCTGTAACGATGGGGAATATAAAATTCAATCAATGATTTATCGTAAATATGACACAGAAACTGGTACATACAGGCTACAGAGGTTGTGCCATCTACATCGTAATCTCCAAAAACGAGTATCTTTTCTTTCTGGTTAATTGCTTCATCAATTCTTTCAACCGCCTTATCCATATCTTTCATCAGGTAGGGATCATGAAGCTGTGTTAATTGTGGCCTGAAGAAAGCTTTGCTGCTCTCAAAATCTTCAATACCTCGTTGTGCTAATATTCTGCAAAGTGCAGCATTTATGTGCAGGGATTGCTGAAGATGCTCAATTTTTGTAAGTTCAGTTGATAATATATTCCAGCGTTTTTGCATGTAATGAGGTTAGTATTTCCTATCAGTTGTATACCTCACCAGGTCTTCAAGTGCTTTTCTTACAGGACTTTCCGCAAATTCATAGAGAATATTCAAGGCTTCGTCCCTGTATTGATTCATTTTTTCTTGTGCATATTGTATACCTCCGGTTGCTACTACTTTTTCAATCAGCCATTTTACTTTCTCTTTATCATCATTCTTGTTTTTTACAATATAGATTATCTTTCTTTTTGTGGATGAATCAGTATTATTTAAGGTATAGATCAGGGGGAGGGTTAATTTTTTTTCTTTGATATCGTTTCCAGTTGGTTTACCAATATCTTCTGTTCCATAGTCGAAAAGATCATCTTTAATTTGAAAGGCGATTCCTACTTTTTCTCCAAAAACTTTCATCTTATTGCTGATAGTTTCATCTTTACTGCTGCTCCAGGCTCCCACAGCACATGCAGAAGAAAGTAGTGAAGCGGTTTTGTTCTTTATAATTTCGAAATAGATTTTCTCATCAAGGTTTAAATTTCTAGATTTTTCAATCTGTAACAATTCACCCTCACTCATCTGCTTTACAGCTTCTGAAATAATGTGCAAATGTTCAAAATCATTATTGGATGTGGATAACAGCAAACCTTTGGAAAGTAAATAATCTCCTACCAAAACGGCTATTTTATTTTTCCAGATGGCATTAATTGAAAAAAAACCTCTTCTCTCCAATGATTCATCAACTACATCATCATGCACAAGAGTAGCCGTATGTAATAATTCAACAAGTGCAGCGGCTCTGTATGTACTTTCATTAATCGGCCCACAAATTTTTGCACTTAAAAAAACGAACATAGGTCGCAACTGTTTTCCTTTTCGCTTAATTATATATTTCATAATCCTGTCAAGCAGCGGGGCGTTGCTTTTAACAGCCTCTGAAAACTTACTTTCGAATATACTTAATTCTTCACCTATTATTTTTTGTACAAAATCCATTTTTTTTATATAAGGGCAATTTAGTTCTGTAATTAACTGTTGCAAAGTAATGATTAAGTATTTAAACAATTATGTTCATAAATTGAATACGGAAAAAATAAATACTTAAAACTATGCAGCACAAATACATAATTTAAAGTCTTGATGATTGTTATAATGCAAGAAAATAACGGGATAATACAAATAAATCATAAAAAAATTTGGTTTTTAAATCTCAAGTGATACTTTTGCATTGACCAACTTGTAAATTCAGAAATTTAATAATCATTTAGTTATGCCAAGCAAAAAGTACAAATTTTTATTAGGATTAATAATTCTAATAACCACAGCAACCTTCGCACAGGAACAAACTGGCTCGGGTTACAGTATCTACGATTCGTCTGTAATATCTGCCAAAAACATGCCTCAGCAGAATGAGTTTTGGAATAACACCTATAGTTTTCCTGCAAAACCACGTAATATGTGGGAGTTAGGCGTTTCGGTAGGAGCGCTAACCGTTTCAGGTGATGTACCTGCTAAATTTCCAACCTTTGGATTTGGTGTAAATGTTAGAAAAGCATTCGGTTACATATTTTCTTTAAGATTACAATACGTGAATGGTACTGCAAAGGGTATGCAGTGGCAGGGTTCTAACAATTATGGAAAAAATGATGCCTGGAATACAACAGCAAATAATGGTAATCTACCTACTGGCAAGGGTTACAATGCACTGGTTAGACAAGCTAGCGGCTTTTTAACAACACAAAATGGAGGGGCTCCTACACCTGTTTACTACAATTATAAATCTCACATTCAAGATCTGTCTTTGCAAGGTATTGTTACATTGAATAATGTAAGATTCCACAAGCAAAAAACCGGATTCACTTTTTATGGTGGTGGCGGTATTGGTTTTACTGCATTTCACACTATGGTTAATGCACTTGGTGCCGATGGTAATCCTTACACGCAACTATTTCAAAATGTTTTCAATTCTCAGAACGGTGTTGTAGATTATTCTAAAAGAAGGGATATTCTTAAGCAGTTGAAAGCAGGTATGGATAATACCTACGAAACTGAAGCTGAAACAGAGGCTGGCACCCGTCGTCCCAAATCAGGGAAAAATACAATTAAGCCATCTGCTACCATACTTGCTGGTGTAGCTTTCAAGTTGAGTAGAAGAGTAAATTTGGCTCTTGAAGATCGTCTTACTATCGTTAAAACAGATTTACTTGATGGTCAACAATGGCAGGAGCATCCTTCTGGTGATGCAGTTTTAACACGTGATCAGGATACATGGAATTACCTTTCTTTGGGATTAAACTTTAATTTGGGATCAAAACGAGTTGAACCATTATGGTGGCTTAACCCACTTGATTATGCTTATAGCGAAATTAACCAGCCAAAGCACATGAAACTTCCAAAGCCAGTGTTTGATGACGCTGACGGTGATGGTGTAACTGATCAGTTAGATAGAGAGCCAAATACAGTAGCTGGTGCGCCTGTTGATACACATGGTGTAGCTAAAGATACAGATGGAGATGGTGTTCCTGATTACAAAGACAAACAATTAATTACTCCTACTGAATGTCAACCGGTTGACGCTGATGGTGTTGGTAAATGCCCAGAACCAGCTTGCTGCAAAGAAATTAAAGCTATGATTGGTGATATGAAGATGAAATCTGATTGTCCTACTGATTATCCAAGTTTAACTATTAAAGGAGTTTCTTTATCTTCTGATACAAAAGCTTTACTTGGTTCTGTTGCTACAAGAATGAAAGATAATCCTACTTGTACAGCTACATTGTATGCTTATCCTAAGGCTGATAAGCGTCAACAAGCATTGGCTGATAAAAAACTGGAATTGGTTAAAAACTATCTTGTTGAAAAATTAGGCATCAGTGCCGATAGAATAGCAGTAGAAAAAGTTATTGATGGTGGTGATTCAAATACTATCGATATTAAATCTAACTAAATAACCTTTATATCTTAATAATTTCCCTTCCGAATTTTCGGAAGGGATTTTTTTTTTGGTAACGTTTCTTATTGTGAATTGAATCTGTTGGTTTATGTACAATCAAACTTACATGGAGCAATCATTGTTATAAAAATCTTTTTCAAAATCTTAACTATAAGATTTTTGGTACTAGTATTTTATGAACTGAATTTTGGGTTAAAAGCATTAGATTTGCACACTTTATGTTTCAAAGAAGATCAATAATTTTATTTCTGGCATTTGTAACTGTTTTATCTGCTTGTAATAACAGCTTTAATAAGATACTAAAAAGCAAAGATTTTGAGTATAAACTTAAAATGGCTGACAAGTACTTTGAAAATAAAAATTACCGGCAAGCACAGCAGTTATACGAGGAATTATATCCGGTTTTCAAGGGCACTGATAAATTTGAAGAACTTTATTATAAAGATGCCTATTGCTTCTATTATCTAAAAAATTACCGGGATGCAGAAAACTTCTTTAAAGGATTCCTTGAAGTATTTCCAAATAGCAGTAAGGCAGAGGAAGTTGATTTTATGCATGCACTTTGTTTTTATAATCAGTCGCCTAAGCTTGAGTTAGAGCAAACAAATACGGCAAAGGCTGTTGGTGTAATGCAGACATTTATTAATACCCATCCTGGATCTACACGTATAAAGGAAGCAAATGAGATTATTGATAAATGCAGGGCTAAACTGGAAGAAAAGGAATTGCGTGCAGCAGATTTGTATTATAAGGTTGGCCAATACAGGGCAGCTGCAATTACTTACAATAGTTTATTAAATAGCTATCCTGAATCTGCTTCTTCTGATTTATACAAAATGCAAACAATCAAATCGTATTATAAATTTGCCAAGTTAAGCATAGTTGATAAGCAGATTGAGCGGTACGAAAAAGTGATAACTGAATACCAGGATTTTGCTGATCGTTTTCCAGAAAGCACGTTGCTTTCTGAAGCAAAGGAATACAATAATTTAAGTTTAAACAACATTAAAGAAATTCAAAATGAGCAAATTAAGACGTCTTCACAGCTCTAGCACCAGTAGCGTTGTAGAACCAAAAAATCTGTTTGATCTAAAACAGAAAACTGGAAATCTGTATGAATCTATTGCAATTATTGCCAAAAGATCCAACCAGATAAATATTTCTATAAAGGAAGAATTGCACAATAAGCTGGAAGAGTTTGCAAGTCATACAGATAGTTTAGAAGAGATACATGAAAATAAAGAGCAGATTGAAATCTCTAAAGCTTACGAACGTATGCCTAACCCTGCTTTACTGGCAACACAGGAATTTATGGAAGACAAAGTGTACTATCGTAGAAATGAGGAAGATTTGTTTAGCTAATTTTATATTTTAATTTACTATTCATTTAAATAAGTTACAGTATTTTTAGTTCCGCTTACAAGCGGAACTTTTTTATGCTAAAAGGAAAAAAAATATTAATAGCAGTAACCGGTAGTATTGCCGCCTACAAAATTCCACAATTAGTAAGATTGCTGGTAAAGGATGGGGCAGAAGTAAAAGTTATTATGACCGAAGCTGCTAAAAGCTTTGTTTCGCCATTAACGCTGTCTACACTTACAAAACAAGAGGTATTGAGTGGTCTTGCTGCCGGAGATACATGGGCAAATCACGTAATGCTTGGCAGATGGGCAGACGTTATGTTAATTGCACCTTTAAGCTGTAATACGTTGGCTAAAATGGCGGTTGGCTTATGTGATAATTTACTTTTAGCTGTTTATCTTTCTGCTACCTGCCCTGTAGTGGTTGTACCTGCAATGGATGAGGATATGTGGCATCATTTTACCACGAAAAAGAATATTGAAGTATTGACATCGAATGGAGTGCAAGTTATTCCTGTAGAATCTGGTGAATTGGCAAGCGGCTTGTTTGGTGAAGGTAGAATGGCTGAGATAGAAACTATTACTACATGGCTACATCATTTTTTCTTAAAAAATCTTCAATTTAAAAGCAGAAAAGTATTAATTACAGCCGGCCCAACTTATGAAGCACTTGACCCAGTAAGATTCATTGGCAATCATTCATCCGGCAAAATGGGGTTGGCAATAGCCAACAACTTTTTAAAAAGAGGTGCTGACGTAACATTGGTAATGGGGCCAAATTCATTAAAAGTGCCCGCTTCGATAAAACTAATAAAAGTAACATCTGCTGATGAAATGTACAATGCTTGTATTGCTGCTTTTCCAGACATGGATATTGCCGTAATGAGTGCAGCTGTTGCTGACTATACCCCTGTAACCTTTGTTGATGAAAAAATAAAAAAATTGGAGGACCATTTTAGTATTGAGTTGAAACGAACAAAAGATATTTTAAAGCAATTGGGATCAATTAAAAAGGAGGGACAGTTTTTGGTTGGATTTGCATTAGAAACAAATAATGAAAAACAGTATGCTTTAAAAAAGCTGTCGGAAAAAAATGCAGATTTAATTGTACTGAACTCTCTGAATGATACCGGTGCCGGGTTCGGACTTGACACAAACAAAATAACTATTTTTGATAAGAATCAGCAGGAATATCATTTTGATATTAAATCAAAAGATGCTGTTGCTGCTGATATTGTTGACATCATATTTCAAAGCCAATTATGATAAAATATATTTCAAGTTTATTATTGATAGGCGCACTTTCTGCAAATCATCTCAAAGCTCAGGAGTTGAATGCCAGAGTAACTGTAAATAGCAACAGGGTAGGTAATACAGTGCCAAGAAGTACTTTTCAAACTTTGCAGAATGCACTTACAAATTTTTTAAACAACCGTAAATGGACAAAAAATGTTTTTCAACCGGTAGAAAAAATTGATTGTAATTTTTTATTGAATTTGCAACCAACTAATGAAGCAAATGTTTACAGCGCTTCTTTAACTGTGCAGGCTGCCAGGCCTGTGTGGAATACTACTTATTTATCACCCCTTGTAAATTTTCAGGACGAAGATGTACTTTTTAAATACATAGAGTTTCAACAATTAGAATTTAATGACAATAGGGTGGCAGGTATTGATGCACAAATTTCTAATCTTACTGCATCTTTCGCTTACTATGCCTATATGATTATAGGTTTCGATTTTGATTCTTATGCTTTAAAAGCTGGAGAACCATATTTTCAGTTAGCTCAAAATATTGTGAATAATGCGCCTGAAGCAAGGGGCATTAGTGGCTGGAAGCCATTTGATGGTATCCGAAACCGTTATTGGATTGTGGAGAACATGCTTAACAGCAGATACGCCATCATGCATGATATTTTTTATGATTATTACAGAATGAGTTTAGATAAACTTTACGAAGATGAGAATGCCGGCAGGGCAGAAATGTTGAATGTGCTCAACTTGCTTAACACCTTCAATGCTGATAATCCCAATACAATGATTAATCAATTTTTTTTTCAGGGAAAAACAACGGAGTTTATAAAGATTTTTTCAAAGGCACAACCTCAGGATAAATTAAGGGCATCGGAATTGTTGCAAAAGATGGATTTGACAAATGCAGGTCGATATAAAACCGAATTAAAATGAGGTACTTACTGCTGATATGCCTGTTGTATTTACTTGTAACATCTTGCAATAATAAAAAAGAATTACTTTCTCCCAAAAAAATGCAGACAGTGATGTGGGACATGATTCAGTTGGAGGCTTATGCACAACAACCAGCAGTAATAGATTCATTAAAACGTAGGAAAACTTCAATTTATGGTTTGCAACAGCAAATCCTTACGCTTCATGGAGTAGATAAAGATCAATACCTAAAAAGCTACAGGTATTATAATGAACACCCGGAACGTATGCGGAATATCCTTGATAGTGTTGCAGCAAATGCTGAGCGGGATAGGGACAAAATAATGGCCAAAAAGTTTTCGGGTAATAAAATGAGTAGGTAAAACTTTACTTTTTGCCCCAACGATAAGTACTTAATTTTAAACCAGCTAAATCAATTATCCTGTCAACTACGGTTGCAGCCACCTCCTCAATGCTGGTTGGTTTACTATAAAAAGAGGGTGTTGCCGGGCAAATGATTCCTCCTGCAAGTGTAACCGTTTCCATGTTACGGATATGTATCAAATTGTATGGAGTATCCCTTACCACACATATCAATTTTCTTCTTTCTTTTAAAACCACATCTGCAGCTCTTGATACAAGGTCATTGCTGATGCCGGTGGCAATTCTGCCAAGCGTACCCATGCTACAGGGAACAATTATCATAGTATCATACTGGCCGGATCCTGATGCAAAAGGAGCATGAAAATCCTGTTGGCCATAGAATTTGGCAGGGTAATTACTATATGCTTCATTATCAAGTTCAGTCTTCCAAACTTCTTTTGCATTTGTTGTTAAAATGACAGACAACTCTTCCCATTGATTTCTTATCGCAAATAACTTATCCAATAAAACTTTTGAGTAAATTGAACCGCTGGCTCCAGTAATCGCTACTACAATTTTATGCATTATCTTGTCGTTAAAATTAATTGTCTAAGCTACAAAACAAATATTGTATGAAAAAGGTTACATATTATTTTAGAATCTTCATGTTATTTTTCATTTTAGCTTCATTTAATTTTCCGGATAAAGATAAGGTAAAATGGATGTCTGTAACTGAATTGCAAACAGCCTATAGTAAAGCTCCAAAACCAATTATTGTGGATGTTTACACCAGTTGGTGCGGTTGGTGCAAGGTTATGGATAAGGAGACTTACCGCAATACTAAAGTAGCGGATTATATTAATGAACATTTTTACGCTGTAAAGTTGGATGCAGAAACGAAAGAGATTTTTGACTGGAATGGTAAGCACTATACATACAACGATGCATACCAATCTAACGATCTGGCTGTTTATTTAATGGGTAGACAAATGAGCTATCCTACAACAGTATTATTGCCTTCAATAGCATCACAGCCCGGCCCAATAGCAGGTTTTTTAAAACCGAATGAATTAGAAGCTCCACTAAAGTTTTTTGCAGAAGAAAATTATAAAACAACAACCTATCAACAATTCATACAAAGTTTTAAGGGCTCCTGGTAGTTGATTGTAAAGCGAAATATTTTCCTTGTAGTAGTTTTAATGTTGAGCATTTTCAATTCTTTCAATCGTTCTAATTCTGTATCGCTTATGCTTAAAATACTTATAACTTTTTGATGTACGATAATTGTTTTAATCCGGATATTATTCTCAATCTTTTTCATAAAGGAAATAACCCAGTATATCATTTGACAATTGTAATTTCCAATTTTATATAAATTAATGTCAACTCATCAGGAAACGCTGCAACGAAGATTAGGACTATTTCAGGCTACTGTTCTCAACATGATCGATATGGTTGGTATCGGGCCTTTTGTAACACTGCCAATTGTTATCGGTTTAATTGGCAACCAATTTTTATATGCCTGGATTGCAGGTGCTTTGTTATCTGTTGTAGATGCAATGATTTGGAGTGAACTGGGAGCTGCCTATCCGTTAGCCGGTGGCAGTTATAATTTTTTAAGAGAAGCATATGGTAAAAACGGCCCCGGCAGGATGATGGCGTTTTTGTACATATGGCAAACAATGATACAGGCTCCATTGGTAGCTGCATCTGCCGCAATAGGATTTTCGCAATATTTAGTTTACCTGGTTCCGCTAACGCTGCTACAGCAAAAAATGATTTCCGGGGCGGTAATTATATTTATTACATTTCTATTGTATCGAAAAATTGATAGCATAGGAAAAATAGGTGTATTGCTTTGGAGTGGTGTATTGCTAACAATGGGATGGATTATTTTAGGGGGTATTCAGCATGGAAATTTTTTACAGCCTGCTGCAGAAGCGGTTTCAAATTTCGAATGGGGTAATATCGTTTCATTTGTGTTTGGCCAGGCATGTGTAAAAACGATTTATAGTTATTTAGGCTATTATAATGTTTGTCATTTAGGAGGTGAAATAAAAAAGCCTGGTATAAATATCCCTCGCAGTATGTTTATTTCTGTAGCTGGTATTGCAATTTTATACCTTGCAATGAACATGAGTGTAACAAGTGTAATTTCCTGGCAGGAAATACAACAGTGGCAGGATTCAGGAAATAATAATTTTGTAGTAAGCACTTTTTTTGAAAGACTTTATGGCCCGTGGGCAGCTAACTTTGCAACCATAATGATTTTATGGGTTGCACTTGCTTCGTTATTTGCTGTTATGCTTGGGTATTCAAGAGTGCCTTATGCAGCAGCAGCGGATGGCGCATTTTTTAAAATATTTGCAAAGCTGCATCCCACTAAAAATTTCCCTTACGTTTCTTTATTAGTATTGGCTTCATTTGCCTTTGTATTTAGCTTATTATTTAAGATGAAGCATGTAATAGATGCTATATTGGCCATGCGAATTTTGCTACAATTTATTGGGCAGGCAATTGGTGTTATGTTATTGAGGAGGCGAAACGGTACTGCCGGTCTTCCTTATAAAATGCCCTTTTATCCTTTACCAGTGCTGTTGGCAATTGGTATGTGGCTATTCATTTTTTATGCAACCGGCATCACCATTATTTTTTCATTTTTAATTGTTTTTGGCAGTGGGATAATTGTTTATTTAATCTATGCAAAGTTGAAACGATATTGGCCTTTCAATGATTCATTAATGCCGGAGAATTAGATTATTACAGCTCAAAAAAGGAATTATACTACACAATTTTTAAACAATTTCTACGTTCTTTAAAGTTGATACACAGGTAAAACGAAAGTTTTACGATTCTTTTCTTTTACATAAAGTATACATTCAATAAGTTTTTTTAAGAAATGATTAGTGTCTTCAAATGCCATAATACAATGATTGACGGAGCAAACTATTTCTTAAACAGGCAGTATTTTATACACAGGAATCACTAATAGGATCCTATGAGTAGAGCGCCTGTTCTGTAAAGTGAAGTACGCAATAATTGGCTGTAAATTAATTGTAAATAACAAGAGTGATAAGTTAGGCCGGCTAAAAATTATCTGGCATAATAGTTATTTAATAATTGTGCTTTAAACTTGATACGGCTTAATTAATAGAATTTGCCAGACAAACTAAATTTTATCCAATGCATTCAAAAACCTATTCTGTAAAATATTGGGACTTCCTTACCCAGGGTGTGAGAATGAAAAACTATAATTATTTCGGTGTTATAAAATATACATTGGCTGGCATGTTACTGGGCTTAATGCTGGTGGTTAATGCGTTATTACTTAATTACCAAAGCGGCTTTAAAGGACCATGGTTTCATATTTTTGATTACTCGCCCGACTTTACAGTTATCATTTTATCTCCCCTTATTTTAAGTATTTTATTTTGTTACATTGGTATAAGGCGTGAGCAACTTGTTTTATTTAACAATCAAATAAGAGATAATTTATCGCATGAGAAAATGATCAGCTCTGCTTCGGATAAGCAGGTGCAATTATTGGCTAAAGTGGTAGCACAAATTAATGAGGCAGTAATTATTGCAGATAAAGACGGAATTATTCAGTGGGTGAATGATGGCTTTACTAACATTACCGGTTACAAACTTGATGAAGTGCAAAATAAAACTGCCGCTTCATTTTTATATGGTCCGCTTACCGATAAACTCGTTACAAAAAAAATAGCTGAAAATCTTTTTAAAGGAGAAGCTATTGTTGAAGAATTAGTCAATTACAGAAAGAATGGTAGTAGTTATTGGGTAAGGGAGAGTATTAAGAATATCCATAATGATATAGGGGAAATAACCCATTTTATTTCTATTCAAAATGATATTACCAATCGTAAAAGGCGGGAGCTAGCTATAGAAGGCTTATACAAAGAAGTTGCTGATTATAAATTTGCGTTGGATCAATCTGCAATCGTAATCATATTTAGTACTGCTGGAAAAATAGTTCATGTTAACAAGCAATTTTGCAACATTAACGGACTTGATGAAGAAGAAATAATCGGGAAAGATTATAGATCAATCAGTCTTAGTATGAGGGATAAAAGTATTATGACACCGATATGGGAAAAATTATCTACCGGCGAAATATGGAAAGGCGAATTGATAAACAGGAACCACAATGGTAAAACCTATTGGGCAGAAACTACAATAGTTCCGTTACTGGATATTGATGAGAAACCCCACCAGTTTTTAGCCATACAAACAGATATTACAGCAAGGAAGGAATTGGAAAGTGAACTGTTAAATAATAAAAATAAACTTGAACTTGCTATGCAGGTAGCACAATTAGGTGCCTGGGAAATAGCAACTGACAACACACTTTATTTATCTAAAGAGCTACGCAAAATTTATCATTTTCCTCTGAATGGTGATATTTCTCTGGAAGAATTATTTAGTAAAATGCATCCGGAAGATGTAAACTTTATGAGAGATAGTATGCAACTGGTTGATGGTGCAAGGGAGTTGGCAGAAGTAGAATGCAGGTTTATAATTGATAATAAAGTACGGTACATGGCTTCCAATATTTCTCCTCGTGTAAATGAACAGGGAATATTAGTTGGCACTTTTGGAACCGCAAAAGATATTACCCAACGTAAGCTTACAGAACTTGCTTTAAAGAAAAGTGAAGAAGAAAAGGCAGTAGTGCTTAACAATGCGCAAACCATGATCTGCATTCACGACATGGACGGTAAAATAATTGATGTAAATACTGCCGGCGAAAAAATGAGCGGTTTTACTAAAGAAGAAGTAATCGGTATTAATCTAAAATTAATTGTGTCTCCGGAATTCCAGAATCATTTTGAAGATTATATGGCAGAAATCACAACGAAAAGATCTGCTACTGGTTCTCTGCAAATAATAAATAAGGCAGGTCAAAAAAGAGTGTGGCTTTACCAGAATGCAGTGTATGAAAATAATGGCAGCACGCCATATATTATTGCCAGTGCTATTGATATTACAGAATCTGTAAAAGCACAAAATGAAATTGAAAAGCAACGCCAGTTTACGAGGCAGATTATTGATAATAGTCCCAATGTAATTTTTGTGATGAATGACCAACAACAAATTGTATTGAGTAATAAAACCTTTTGCGAATATTATAGTTACAACAAAAATGAACTTCCTTTAGCAAATGAATTATCAAAAGGTGAGGAAGATATTTTTTTGGGCGACTATCTATCTATGATGGACATGGAGGATGGTGAGATTATAAGGCTGGAAGGAAGCATGGAAAATAATGACATTGGTAACTCACGCAACTGGTTCAATATTATAAAAAAATGTTTTAAGGAAAAAAATGGTAAAAAATATATTTTAGGTTTTGGTATGGATATAACAAGCCGCTACCAGATTGAAACCGATTTGATAGCAGCCAATGAAATGGTAGAGCGATCTATGAAAGTGAAAGACCAGTTTATTTCCAATATGAGCCATGAAATACGTACACCATTAAATGCAGTGATAGGCTTTACGGATTTATTGGCAGAAACAAATTTAAACAGCGAGCAGGCCGAATATATAGAAATTGTGAAGACAGCTTCACAAAACTTATTGGCCCTTATCAATAATATATTAGACTTATCAAAGATTGAATCTGGAAATATTTCCCTTGAAAATTTACCGATAGACGTAAAACATATTGTAAACAGTGCTGCTAAAATTGTTGAGCCAAAGGCAAAGGGTAAAGGGATAGAAATCATTTGCAATATTTCGCCAAATATTCCTGAAAGGCTTATGGGAGACCAGTTGCGGTTATCGCAAATATTATTTAATTTATTAGGAAATGCAGTTAAGTTCACAGATGAAGGCCGGGTGGAAATAGCTTGTAAAATGGTAGGAGGTTCCGATAGTAAGAAGCAATATATTTCATTTACTGTAAAGGATACCGGCATAGGTGTAGCAGAAGAAAAACAACATGATATTTTTAAAAGATTTACCCAGGCAAATTCAGATACACAAAGATTATACGGCGGAACTGGCCTTGGATTAAATATTACAAAAGGCATAGTGGATATGTTTGGCGGAAAACTTACGTTGGAAAGTGTTCCGGGTAAAGGAAGTTCATTCCATTTTATTTTACCGTTTAATAAATTTGAATATGCTGAGCCGGTTGTTAAGAAAATTACTGGGGTAAATAGCAACTTGCATGCTGTTACGTCAATCCCTATCCATATATTACTGGCAGAGGACAATATGGTAAATGCAATGTTGGCTCAAAAGGTATTGCAAAATGGAGGTTATACTGTAGATCATGTTGTTAACGGTGCGCTGGCAGTAGAAAAACTGCAGGAAAAACAATATGATGTGGTACTGATGGACATTCAAATGCCGGTAATGAATGGTATACTTGCAACTAAAACTATCCGGCAGTTGCCCGGTGCACTAGCCAATATACCAATTGTTGCAATGACAGCACATTCCTTATATGGTGAAATGCAAAACTGCTACAATGCAGGAATGACAGGTTATGTATCAAAACCATTTAAACCAGAAAATTTATTTTCGGCTATTAGTGAGGCAATAAAAGTTCAGCAGGAAAATAAAGAACCAACTTTTTCGTTACCTGAATAATAATGTACCTGTTTTCTCAAAACCCTATTGTTGATTTTAATCCGATGTTATGCTAAATTATTTTTATCCCTTTACAACTATATAATTTTTCAAAGAAATAAGTTGGAGTAATACTTTCCATTCCAAAATAAATAAAACAAAAATTGACTGTGTACAATAAATTTACACAGAAAAAAAATCCAAAAACCTACTAATCCCTACGAAAATGATCAATGAACCTACCATTACGATCGACCTAACCTACCTGCATACAGTAACAGGCGGCGATCGCCAGTTTGAAAAAATGCTGTTAGAAGGCGCTGTAGAAGATATTCAATCAAAAATAGATGATCTGCAACGGGCATGGGACCGGGAGGATGCTTCTACCATTCGCAGCAATGCACATTCTCTTAAATCATTAACTGCTATCGCAGGATTAACACAAATAGAGCATTGGAGTAAAATAATAGATCAGTTATTTGCTGATGGAATATTTCATTCAAAAACAAAGGAGTCATTAAATGGTATCATTAATGGATGGGGACTAGCTAAACCCAGGCTACAGAAAATGCTGGCTTCTTACTAATACAAATATATTATCGCCCCAATGCCTTTTTTAAAAAATTGGTATTGGGGCGTTTTAGTTCTTCTTAAAAGCTACTGCAGTTTTAATTCTGAATGCCTCATTTTGTGTTAATGCAATCCTGAAATCATTTAACCAACGCTGAAGTTTGGTGTTTTCTTGCTGTGTAAGATTATTGAAAAAATAGGCAGCTTCAATTTTTAATCCGTCTTGCAGTGTAGTATAAAAAGCTTCTGTTAGTACAAATGCTGTGCTGCCATTCTTAATGCCAAAATGTTTATATATTTTTTGATTGGCCGGGTTTTCCATTATCGTTTCCAGTACATCTGCCAGCACGCCGTATGTGTTGGCATCCAAAAAGCGGCGGTTATTAAGGATGCTGCAAAGATGCGTATAGTTTTTAGTGGTGGACGCTGTAAGCCGGTCGCTCCACAAATGCTGCATATTTACCGATAAGTCTTGCGGCCTGAATTTTTTCTTTAAAACAGTATCATATTTTAAAGCATTGTGTATTTGATAAATCGTTTTACAATATTCCTCTTCCGATAATTTTTTTATTCCTTTTATAATACTGGTTTCGTTTGCATTCCTTGGGTTTTGGTAAAGAAATAAGGAAGATACTAATGGAAAAACCGCTGTATGTTCTTTAAGTCCAAACAACTGTGTATTATTTTTAACATTGTCTAATCCTAAAAGATCCAGTAAGTATTCAGCATTGGCATTGCTGCTAAACATAATCATACCTCGGGCAATATCAATCAGTTTAATGCTATCCTGATGGATATGGTTAATACTTTGTTCATACCTAAGCCAGGCAGCATGAGCTCCACCATCCGTAAGAGGCAGGTAGTATTTGTCAGGCTCCGTTAGTGCCACCAGGCTATTTTCATCGATTACATTACCCGCTGCCTGTTTGGCAAATTCTATTGCAATTAATATTTTTACTGTGCTGGCAAGTGGCATCAGCATATTTTCATTTTGCTTCGCCAGTATGCTGTCATTTTGAACCACATAAAGCGATGCCCTGTCTTTATTTTCAACGATAAACTGAAGGAGAGAATCTGCCTTTGCCTGACCGTAAATACTTCCGCTTAGCAGCAGCGAAAAAAATATAAAAATCGGATGAAATGATTTTTGAAGTGTAGGCACAATTTATTATTTAAATAAACTACCGGCAGTTTTGGTTGATTAAAAATTATTTTTCCACATCATACTTTCAACAGGCTTATTGTGCTGACCGCTGTATTTGGCGTTTTTCTTTTGATTGTATTTTACTTCAATTTCTCCGTCTACCGGAAAATATATTAATTGGCCAATGGGCATACCTGCATAAACTCTTACTGGTTGCTTTACTGAAATTTCCAGCGTCCAGTTGCCGCAAAATCCTACATCACCTTTGCCAGCTGTGGCATGTATGTCAATACCAAGGCGGCCGGTAGATGACTTGCCTTCCAGGAATGGAACATGGGCATGCGTTTCGGTGTACTCATCGGTTACTCCTAAATAGAAAACATGTGGCAACAATAAAATACCCTCTTCGGGAATTTCGAACTGGGTAATTTCGTTGTGCTTTTTTGCATCAAGTTCATTGTTTTTGTAGGTAGCCAGGTATTTACCCAGGTGTACGTCGTAGCTGTTGCTGCCGAGACATTCTCTGTCGTAGGGTGCTATTTTTATGGTGCCTTTTGCTATTTCTTCTAAAATGCGCTTATCGCTTAAAATCATTTGTATTGATTGGAGTTTGTATTGGCCGTGTTGTGGTTAAATAATAGTGGTTTGATGAATTAGTAGATTTTTGTCTACTTTGCCGGCTACAAATTATCACTTATTTCGGTAACATTTTTTCATAAACAGCTAGTCTGTAAATGTACTCAATCAATCAGCTATATGCCTCTGGTTTATCAACAAAATATTAACCTTGTTACAAAGCTCGGTGTTTGGCATATTGGCGAGCCGGAAAATTTCTTTCTTCTGCAAGTTCCATTGGAGCGATCCATAACGCATCCTAACAAACGGTTGCAACACCTTGCCGGACGTTATTTGCTACAGGAGTTGTATCCCCAATTCCCCTACAATCTTATTCGGATTGCAGATACCCGTAAGCCTTTTCTTGAAAATGAATTGTATCATTTTAGTATTTCTCATTGTGGTGCTTATGCGGCTGCAATTGTAAGTACAGGTAACAGGGTAGGGGTAGATGTGGAATTAATGACTACCAAGGTAGTAAGGGTGAAGCATAAGTTTCTATCCGAAATGGAACAGGCGATGATAGATGGACTTGCATTAAATAATTCAATTGAATTGTTTCACCAATTGCTTACAACTACCTGGAGTATTAAAGAATCTTTGTACAAATGGTATGGCGATAATGAAGTTGATTTTATTGAGCATTTGCATATTGAACACATAAATCTTAACGACAACCAGGGAATTGCTAATTGCCGGTTTCTAAAAGACACAGTTAGAGAATTGCAGGTTCACTTTTTATGGTTCAATAATAATTGTGTTTCCTGGGTGGTAAGCTAGCGTCAAGGGTGAATGGTGAATATTTTACAATTCACAATTCACCATTGACCATTCACCATTCACAATTCACCATTGACCATTGACCATTGACCATTGACCATTCACCATTGCCCATTGCCCATTCACCAAATCATTACCCTTCAATCAAATCAGTATCTGTTCCATCGAGCAAGGGTATATCGCCAACCGAAGCGCCTGCTATCCCTTTAACAGAGCCATAAAGGGCGCTGGTGTTTAATAATACTTTTTCCAATTGTTTTTCTCTCTCTTTCCAGATTTTTTCCATCTGCATCCGCTCCTTGCTGATGCCGTTTTTGATTGTCATAAAACCTTCTGCAATAGCTTCTATTTGGCCACGAAATTCTATACCGGTCAAATAATCATACAGCATCTGCATCTTATCTCCTTTGTTTTCCTGGCTCTTTTGAACTTCCTGTATTTGTATAATTCCTTTCCTTAGCAGGTAAGCCACGCTACCTACTTCATTAAATGTACATATCCAAATGCCATCTCTTTCACCAAACCGCTCCATATCTTTCGGCAAAGCCTGTGTTACTAAAATGGCAACATCAACAGCACGGTTTCTTTTATCATTTTTTAGTTTTTCTATCCACGCATTGTTCCAGGTTTTGGTGCGTTTACTTTCATAAATTATTTTTCCGCATTCCTTGCCTGCATTGTTGCGTACTACCTGTATACAATCTGCACCTTCTACGCCTTTGCCCACTTCTTCAATCATCTCGAAAGGAAAGTTTTCTTTTAAGATCTGCTCCAGCAATAACTCCTGCACTTCTCCCTGCCGTTGCATAGAACTCTGTTCTGCCCTGCGTTTCATCTCTTCGGCCAATTTGCGTTGCTCCTCCAGCTGCACCTGCAACTCCTTTAGTTTCATTTGAAATTCTGTATCTTTTAATTGATTTTTTTCTGTTTCCTGCTTGTGTATTTGTTCAGATAGCACCACTCTTTCTTCCTGTAATTTTTTTTGCAGCGTAATATCCAGCTCGGCTTCTTTATTTTTCAACAACTGTTCTTTTTGTAAAAATTCCAGTTCTTTTCTTCTTGCTTCCAGCAGCTTTTCTTCATTGTTTTTATTGTTGCTTTCCAGCATCCGGACTTTGTTTTCAAAATCGGCTGCAATACTTTTTCCTAATTGCTCCTGTAGTTCGGTCTCTAATTTTAATTTTTCTTTCTGAAGCCTTTGGGTAAATAATTCATTTTCATTTTTCTTGGTCTCTTCAAATTTTTGTTGATCTGCCAGCAATTTATTTTTATCCTGTTCTATTACGTCTAAAGACAGCTGCAATTTTTCCTGGAACTGATGCTGGAACTTCTGCTCAATTTCTGCAGCAATTACATTTTCCACATCAAAATGATGACCACAGTTGGGACACTTAATATCGTTTGGCATTGA
>JBBQEA010000094.1:0-18253 GCA_038320245.1 Chitinophagales bacterium
TTTTTTCAAAGCTAACGTAAAAGAGGCTTTACTATTATACCTTCAAGAGGGTATATTTTACTGGTAGAAAGATGGAAAACTATATTCAAATAAAGCCAAAGTATAAAGCTTTATAAAAATATACAGCAGCGTTTTTGTGCACATGTATTGTAAGGGCGATAAGCGAGGGTGGAGATAAAAGCCTGATCATTCACAAAATGCCGATGCATTAATAGAATAGATTTTGATGCATAAACTAAAAATTATAAGATGATGCGGTTGTATGACGGATTGGAATACGCGGATTACTTAATAAGTGTTTAAGAGCAGGCGTTTGGTGCGATAGGATAGTAATTAAGCTGGCTGTTTATTCGCAACAGTCTCCGTAACAAACCCATGCATCCGCTTCAAAAAATTCCAGAGGTCTTTCATTTGCTTCATTTCTTCTACAACCAAAATGCCATTTTTGCCTACCTGTTTTAGTTTGGCTTTGTTGGTGCCTTTTTGTAAAAACTGCAGCAGGCGGTTAAAGGTTTCACTTTGAAAATAAGGAGAATCGGGGTTGCTTACAAAGAAGCCTTTGAGGGTTTCATTTTTCAGCAATAATTTTTCGAAACCCAGTTCTACAGCTAGTTTACGTACTCTTACGGTTGTAAATAAATCTTCTACAGGTGCTGGAATGGGGCCAAAACGATCAAGCATTTCTTTGTGGAAATCCAATAGATCTTTTTCATTTTCGCAGTTGTCTAATCTGCTGTATAGGCTCAACCTTTCGGTGATACTTTCTACATAACTATCGGGTATCAAAATTTCCAGGTCGGTATCAATGCTGCAGTCAGATACAAAATCATCCTGTTGTTGAATTTCTTCTTTAAATAAATCTCTGAAGCTGGAACGCTTTAATTCCCTCACCGCTTCATCTAAAATTTTCTGGTACATTTCAAAACCAATCTCCGCAATAAAACCACTCTGTTCGCCGCCTAGCATATTACCGGCACCACGAATATCTAGGTCTCTCATGGCGATTTGAAAACCACTTCCAAGGTCACTGTACTGTTCTAAAGTTGTCAATCTTTTTCGGCTATCTTCCGGCAGTGTACTCATGGGCGGTGCCAATAAATAACAGAAGGCTTTACGATTGCTTCTGCCAACTCTTCCCCGCAATTGGTGCAAATCACTCAAACCAAACTGGTGGGCATTGTTTACAATAATGGTGTTTACATTTGGAATATCCACACCACTTTCTACAATGTTGGTACATACCAACACATCGTACTTTTTATCCATAAAATCGAGGATAGTATCTTCCAGTTGATCGCCATCCATTTGCCCGTGTGCAAAGGCAATACTAACATCCGGACAAAGCCCTTGAATAAAACTTTTCATCTCTGCCAAACCCTTTACCCTGTTGTGTATAAAGAAAACCTGGCCGCCTCTTTCTGTCTCGTAATAAATCATATCCCGGATGGCATCTTCATTAAATACCATCACCTCCGTTTGTATGGGTTGCCGGTTGGGCGGTGGCGTATTGATGATGCTTAAATCCCTGGCGCCCATCAAACTAAACTGTAAGGTTCTAGGTATGGGGGTAGCTGTCAACGTGAGTGAATCTACCGTTGTTCGCAGCTGCTTTAATTTTTCTTTTGCGGCTACACCAAACTTCTGTTCCTCGTCAATAATCATAATGCCGAGGTTCCTAAACTGAACATCTTTACTCAATAAAGAATGGGTGCCGATGATGATATCAATTTTACCATCTGCCAATCTTGCCAGTGTATCTTTTTTCTCTTTAGCCGATTTAAAACGGTTGATAAAATCTACCGTTACCGGGAAATCTTTTAAGCGCTCGCTGAAGGTTTTAAAATGCTGATATGCCAGAATTGTAGTTGGTACTAAAATGGCAGCCTGCTTGTTATCGCAACAGGTTTTAAATGCAGCCCGGATGGCCACTTCTGTTTTGCCAAAACCTACATCGCCACAAACCAGCCTGTCCATCGGCATCGGTTTTTCCATATCCCTTTTTACATCTTCACAAGCCTTGGCCTGATCGGGCGTATCTTCATAAATAAAGCTAGCCTCCAGTTCGGTTTGCATGTAATTATCCGGACTGTGAACAAAGCCTTCCTGGCTTTTGCGCTGGGCATATAATTTTATAAGATCAGTTGCAATATCTTTTACCTGCTTCTTGGTTTTCTCCTTCAGTTTATTCCATACATCGCTGCCCAATTTATTCATTTTGGGTACGGTACCTTCTTTGCCACTGTTCTTACTTATTTTGTGCAGCGACGAAATATTTACATACAGCAAATCACCGTCTTTGTATTGAATCCTCACCGCCTCCTGCATTTTACCGCTGGCTTCAATTTTCTGTAAGCCGCTGTACACGCCAACTCCATGGTCAATATGCGTAACATAATCACCGGGCTGTAACTCCCTCAGCATTTTTAAGGTCAGCGCTTTATTTTTATTGAAGGCCTGCTTTACTTTGTACTTATGGTAGCGTTGAAATATCTGGTGATCGGTATAGCAAACCGCTTTTAAATCGTCATCAATAAACCCTTCGTGGATAGAAGTGGGCACCGGAATTACCTGTATCTCAGCTTTTAAATCTATAAAAATACTGTGCAGCCTTTCCAGCTGTTTGGGATTTTCGGCAAAGAGATAAATGTTGTATTTTTTGCTTTCGTATTCCTGCAGATTTTTTATCAGCAAATCAAATTGCCTGTTAAACGGAGGTTGTTCCCTGGTATTAAAAACAATCTCGTTTACTGTTGCCTTCCGGTCGTCGGCCGTCGGTCGTCGGTCGTCGGTCCTTCCAAAATATGCCTTCTTCCCAAACTCAATAATGTGGTGGGTTTTGATGGCTTCTTCCAGCACTGCCGCTTTTACAAAGTCGGCTGCTACCACATCCGTTTTTTCATTCAAATCAGTGTCATATTCGTTCGTCAGTCGTCGGTCAACGGTAGTCTTCATCACTTCCAAAAACAATTCCAAATCCTCTTCCTGCTGTTCAATTTTTTCTTTAATAAATTGCCAGTCTTCCGTCCATACAACAGTGTTCTCCGGCAAAAATTCAAATAGGGAAACCTTCTCCCCTGTTTGAAACTGTGTTTCTACATTGGGTATAATATTTACCTGCAACAGTTTCCTTTCACTCAGCTGTGTTTCGGGGTCAAATATGCGGATGCTGTCTACCTCGTTGCCAAACAATTCCAGGCGGTAAGGCTTTTCGTTGCCAAAAGAATAAATATCGAGGATACCACCACGAACAGCAAACTGTCCTGGTTCATATACAAAATCGGTTCTTTCAAAGCCAAGGTCAACAAATTTGCCCAGCATACCATTTACATCCAACACATCCGCCTGTTTAATTGCGATGATATTTTCTGCTAATGTTTTTGAAAGCACCACTTTTTCAAACAACGCCTCGGGATGCGTAATAACGATTTTTTTATTGCCACCTGCCGTAATCCTTGTTAAGGCTTCGGTACGTAACATTACATGGCTGCTGTTGAGCAGGGCGTAATTCTTTTTATTTTTAAAAGAAGAAGGGAAGTAAAAAAGATCCAATGCATTGGTGAGATTTTCCAATGTATTGTGAAAATAAGCAGCTTCCTCAGCATCCCGTAATATGATAATATGATTGAGCTGGCTGGCGGCAGGATGGGCAAAAACGGCTGAAACAACAAAACCAACAGCACTGCCCTGTAAGCCTGAAATATGAATTTGGTTCGGTTTAGACAATGTGATTCCATCCACTATTTTAAAACAGCGGGGGTCATTTGCATATCCATTCATCAACGCATCTAAATTCATCCGTTTTGCAAAGATAGGAGAAGAAAAAAGTAAATGCTGCATCTTTGCAACAAGCAACAAACTATTAATATGTTCAACAGTATTGCTTTCTCACTTTAAAAATATTTACATTCGGGTTAAAACTGGTTGCAGCCGGTCCTGTTATAATTTTGATTCTATGAAAAACATTCTTCAAGGTATCTTGCTTTTTTTCATTCAACTGAGTTCACTTGCCGGCATTTCACAGGAGGTAACACCTATTCAATTTGCCAATGGTAATTTTAAAACCAATACCAATATTATCAACGGACTGTTTAAAAACGAGGATATACTTTTAGGGAGGTACAATGATGTGTACTATGTGATGGTTCAATTTAGCAGCTTGCCTTCTGCCGCCGCAAAACAGCGGCTGGAACAGGAAGGCCTTTTATTAGATACCTATTTGCCGGGCAATGCTTATCTGGCAACTATCAAAAATAATTTTGATTTTAGAAAAGCCAAATCTTTTCAGTTAGTTGCTATCAATTCCGTTCCGCCATTTTATAAAATTGATCACAAATTAATTGAATTTAAGGAGCCTGCCGACAAAGAACAGACGTATAATATGGCAGTTACCTTTTATCAATCCATTGATAAAAAAATGGTTAAAGCGGCGTTGCAGCAAATGGGTGCAGTAATTGCCAGCACAAGGTTTGACGCCGGTAATAGTATTTTTATACAGGTAAATACTGCTATCGTTGATGCTATAGCATCGCTGCCATTTGTAAGCAGTATTACTTTACAAACATTAAAAGACAAAACGCTTAATTACAATGATATTGCAGCACACGGTATCAGCGGCCTCAATGCCCTGAATGGAAAAAATTTGAATGGCAAAAATGTAACCATCGGCGTGGGTGATAATGCAGATATATCTACCCATATTGATTTTGCAGGCAGACTAATTAACAGAACTTCCACTACACCGGAAAGCCACGGCACCCACACTTCGGGTACTGCAGCAGGTGCTGGTATCATCGACGTAAAAAATCACGGAATGGCTCCAAGAGCCACTATCATCAGCCAGTATTTTAGTGACATCATTGTAAATACACCGGCCTATATTACAGATTACAATATGGTGCTTAGCAACAACTCCTACCATGCTGCGGAAACAGGTTGCGCAGGAGAAGGCCAGTATAATGTTTTAAGCAATTTTGTTGATCGGCAACTTGCTCAAAACAAAGAAGTGTTGCATGTTGTGGCGGCTGGTAATGATGGCGCCAATACCTGCAATCCTTATCCCGCAAGTTTTGGTACCATTAAATCTGGCTGGCAAACCGCAAAGAATGTGTTGACGGTAGGAGCTATGAAAACACAAGATTATACAAACGCCTCTTTCAGTAGCAGGGGCCCGGTAAACGACGGCAGAATTAAGCCCGAAATTACGAGTGGTGGAGTAAATGTTTTATCTACCAATGTTTACAATAATTATGCATATAACACGGGTACCAGCATGGCATGCCCTGCAGTAACAGGTGCGATGGCTTTGATGTATGAACGCTATCGGCAATTGAATGGCGGTAGCAATCCCAGTGCTGCATTGATGAAAACATTGGTTTGCAATACTGCACAAGACCTTGGTAATGCAGGCCCTGATTATACTTTTGGCTTTGGTATGTTGAACGCAAGGCGGGCCGTAGAAGCCATAGAGAACAATCGATATATTATCAGCAGTGTCAGCAACAATAACATCACCAATCATAGCATTTCTGTTCCGGCCAATACAAAAAAGTTGAAGATTATGTTGTATTGGTCTGATTCAGCAGCAGCCGTAAATGTGGGTACTACCCTGGTTAATGATCTTGATTTAATTGTAGTAGAACCAACTACTACCGTACACCGGCCATTAATTTTAAGTGCTGTTCCTGCTAATGTTAACAATGTTGCTGTTGAAGGGCAGGACCATACAAATAATATAGAACAGGTAGTAATTGATAACCCTCCTGCCGGCCTTTATACCATTAATATTTATGGATATGCCATTCCCTTTGGTAGCCAGGATTATGTAATTAGTTATGAAATTGTTGAGGCAGGTGTAACTGTAGAATATCCGTTTGGCGGAGAAACACTGGTACCCGGCGAAACTGAAAGCATCCGCTGGAATGATGCAGGCGATGATGCCAATACATTTACCATTGATTACTCTACCGATAACGGCATTAACTGGATTTTGATTAATAATAGTGTTGCCGCCAGTACCAGAATTTATAACTGGGTAGTGCCTGCAACCGTTACCAACAATGCAGTAATAAGAGTGAGCAGAAATAGTTCTTCCTTAACAGATAAATCTGACTTTAATTTTAGTGTATTAGGGCAGCCGGCCGTAACTGCTGCCAATGTTTGTGAAGGTGCCGTGCAACTAGATTGGGCAGCTATTGGGGGAGCTACTTCTTACAATATTGTTGAACTGGTAAATGATACCATGCAGATAGTTGGCAATACCACCTCCAATTCTTTTGTGCTTACCGGGCTAAATAAAAACAAAACATACTGGATAGGCGTTGCCGCAAAAAACGGAACAGTTCAAGGCAGGCGCTCAGTTTCTGTAAAAGTTCAACCTAACAGCGGGCCTTGTACGTTAGCCATATTTAATAATGATATTAAGGTAGATACTATCCTTGAACCTTCTACAGCAAGGCAACTATTTGCCAATGCTGCCAATGCAACAAAGCCCGTAAAAATCTCTATTAAAAACCAAAGCAATGTTGCGGTTAGTGGCCCGTTTAATGCATCTTACAATTATAGTGGCGGAAGTACAATTACAGAGACAATTAATACAACTATTGCGGCAGGCGGCAGCTTCACCTACACTTTTAGCGGAATATACCCACAACCGGCTACAGGTTACCGATATGATTTTAAAGCATGGGTAACCAAGGCTGCTGATGTAAATCATCAGAATGACACGGCTTATAAAACAGTCCAGAACATCAACAATGATGCGATTACTGTTACGCCAATCATTGAAAATTTTGATGCGATGTCTGCAGTAGAAATACGGCAAAACGAAATGGCTATCGGGGGTAATAAGTACCTCGACTTTTCAACCAATACCACAAGAGGCAGGGCCAGAACCCTCGTAAACAGCGGCTTTGCATTGAGCGGTAACCAGGCGCTTACGCTTGACCAAACGCCGTACAATGATATTACATCAACAGACAGTGCTATCTTCAATTACAATCTTTCGCTGCTTAGTGGCAACCAGGTGCGCTTTGATTTTTATTATAAAAACCATGGACAGGCTAATAACCCTGGCAATAAAGTATGGATACGTGGAAGTGAAAACAATAACTGGCTTGAAGCCTATAATCTTTTTGAAAACCAGGCTGACCTTGGTAAATGGAAAAAAGGCATTATTAATATAAATGATTTACTGGCAACCGCCATACCGGCGCAGAATTTAACAGCCACTTTTCAAATTAAACTGGGGCAGGAAGGTAATACATCGGCCAATAATCCCAACCCCGTTTCCGACATTGACGATGGCTACACTTTTGATAACCTGGTGCTTAATAAAGCTGTAAATGATGTGTCCGTATTAAACATCACTTCACCTGATAAAAACGGTTGTTCCTTAAGCAGTAATAGTGCCATCAGCATTAATATAAAAAATTATAACAATGCCATTCTTAGCAATTTGCTGGTAAGCTACCAGGTAAATGGTGGTAGTATTGTAACTGAAAATATTCCATCCATTGCTGCTAATCAATTGTTGAATTATTCATTTAATCAGTTGTACGATTTTTCTGCCTATTCTGATTTTAATATCAATGTATGGGTGAAATATGCCACCGATAGCTATTCCGCAAATGATAGCATTCTCAATTACATCATCCACAACAGTCCGGTAATTAATAGTTATCCCTACCTGCAGACATTTGAGAATGACAATGGATTTTTTTATACCAACGGCACCAACAGCAGCTGGCAGTGGGGCACTCCCGCAAAGGCTTTAATTAACAAAGCGCCCAATGGCAGCAAGGCCTGGGTTACCAATCTCTCGGGCAATTATACCGACAACGAAACTTCTTATTTAGTTTCTCCCTGTTTTGATATCAGTAGCTTAACGCATCCGGTTTTATCTTTTAGTCATGTTATTGATATTGAACTAGACTATGATTTCAGTTGGTTAGAATATACTACCGATGGTAAATTATGGCAAAAATTAGGAACTGTAAATAGTGGCACTAATTGGTATGATAATGCACCTGCAAATAACTGGCGGGCATCTAATACAAAATGGCATGTGGCCAGTATCGATTTGCCTGTAACCGGCAGCAATATACGCTTTCGTTTTGTACTTAGCAGCGATGTGGGCGTTACGCAGGAAGGCATTGGCATTGATGATGTGCGGGTGCATGAAAAATCTGTTATTGCCGGCAGTGGAGGCACTGTATATTCAGGTACAGTTACTGGTGGCTGGTCAAACAATTGGGTACCTTTTACCTTTGGCAGTGTATCGCCGGGGCCATTGTACAGTATTGCAGAAATAAATTCCAACGGCCAGAACCTTGGTACTGTTACCATACAACCCTATTTAAACTTTCCCGGTCCGGTAAGAAATACCAGTAATCAATATTACCTAAACAGGAATTTTGTTATTCAATCTACCATTCCGCCAACGGGCAATGTGGGCGTAAGGTTGTATTTTACGGATGATGATGTTAACGCACTAATCAGTGCCACTAATTGCACCGGTTGTGTAAAGCCCGCCAATGCATACGAACTAGGTCTCACTTCATACAATGGAAATCCGTCGGAATATAATGGTACACTCGATGATAATACCAAGGGTGTATACCAGTTTACGTCTCCAGCTAATACCAATATTTATCCGCACGGAAATGGCTATTATGCAGAATTCAACATCAGTAGTTTTGGTGAATACTGGTTAAGTAATAATTTCATTTTACCTCCGGCAAGCAGCGTATGTGCAGGCAGCATAGTTACTTATTCAGTTCCATTGGGCGCCACTTACCAGTGGCAGGAAAATAATGGAAGCGGCTACACCAATATTGCAAACGGAATAAATTACAATGGCGCTAACAAAAACACTTTACAATTAACAGGCCTGCCAACGAGCTATACAGGTTATAAATATCGTTGTGTCGTCAACGGTGTTAACGGTAATGAAAACATACTCCAATTTAGAAATACGTGGACGGGAGCCAGTTCTACCAACTGGTTTGCTGCCGGCAACTGGAGTTGTGGGATTGTTCCCGATCAATATACCGATGTAATTATTCTTTCCGGGCAACCAAGGTATCCTGTAATTAATTCCAATACAAGCATCAGAAGTCTTTCGGTTTTTAATGGTGCAAATGTCAGCTTGCTTACAGGTATAATTTTGGATATTAAGGGCCGTTAAGCTACTTTATTTGTAACATTGTACAAACAAAACCACATGGCATTACAACCCTGGCGCACAGGCCACGTTATAAAAATAGCAGATGAAACTGCCGATACCAAAAGATTCTGGATTCAGGTTCCGGAAATAGAACGATTTGATTTTGTACCGGGGCAGTTTGTAACCCTTGATTTACCCATTCATGAAAAAGTAAATAAGCGCTGGCGCAGCTACTCTATTGCTTCCTGGCCGGATAGCACCAATGTATTTGAACTGGTAATCGTTTTGGATAAAGAGGGAGTTGGCACCAATTATCTTTTTAATAACATTAATGAAGGTGATACATTAACACTGAGAGGTCCACAGGGCATTTTTACTTTAAGGGAAACATTGGATGAAGACCTTATTTTAATATGCACCGGCACCGGTATTGCACCTTTCAGAAGCATGGTTCACCATATAAAAAATCAACAAATACCCCATAAAAATATATACCTCATTTTTGGTTGTCGCACACAAAGCACCCTGTTATATTACAATGAGCTTGTTCAATTACAACAAGAGTTGCCGGGGTTTAGTTATATCCCGGTTTTATCAAGAGAGGAGTGGCAAGGAAAAACCGGTTATGTCCACCAGGTGTATGAGAATATTTGTGCAGACAAACGACAAGCCTATTTTTATTTATGTGGATGGAAAGGAATGTTGGATGAAGCAAAAAAAAGGATACTCGAAATGGGCTATGATAAAAAAGCGATTCATATGGAAATCTATGGATAGTTTGTAAAAATACTGCAGCTGTGATGTAATGATTAATATCATTATTGCACATGACCAATCCATGTTTGACTGGCTATCTTTAATTCTCATTTTTTCGCTACCTTGTCAACATAAAATTTATCTCATACAACCGATTTTCTTATGGGAGCATCTTCGATGATTGTTTTAATTTTAGCTGCACTTGCCTTTTCTGCCATTGCCATCCTTATAGCTAAAATAGTTACCACTTCTACTACCAATCCACAAAAGGGAGAACCGTACGAATGCGGTATTCCTACCACTGGTAAAACATGGGTACAATTAAACGTTGGCTATTATTTATTTGCATTGATATTTTTAATTTTTGATGTGGAACTTGTATTCCTGTATCCATGGGCTGTGGTGGCAAAAAAAGTTGGGTGGATGGCTTTTATTGAAATTATTATTTTCTTTTTTATATTATTTATGGGATTTTTATACGCTCATAAAAAGGGTGCTTTAAAATGGATTTAAAAAGCCCCTCCCGGCCTCCGCAAAGTGGGGAGGAGGAAGGCAGGTGTATGCAACGCAAAAATTTATTTTTTAACTTAAATTCATTTCGTTTAAACATATCAGTAATTACAAAATGAGTATTGAAACAAATAATTCCCAGGCTTCTAAAGCCCCTCCTTTGGAGGGGTTGGGGGAGGCCTCCTTTCCGGGGCAAATACATGAAACACCTGGTGGTGGTATTGTATTAAGTAAACTGGATGATGTTATCAACTGGGCACGGTCCAATTCGTTGTGGCCATTAACTTTTGCTACCAGTTGTTGCGGTATTGAATACATGGCCGTAGCAGGCGCCAAATACGATTTCTCCCGCTTTGGTTTTGAAGTGGCGAGAGCTTCACCAAGGCAAGCCGATGTAATTATTATTGCGGGAACCATTGTAAATAAAATGGCTCCGGTTTTAAAAAGATTATACGACCAAATGGCCGACCCAAAATATGTAATTGCGATGGGTGCCTGCGCCATTAGCGGCGGCCCATTTTTTTACAATACCTATTCAGTTGTAAAAGGCGCCGATCATGTAATACCGGTTGATGTTTATGTAGCCGGTTGCCCGCCAAGGCCCGAAGCATTGTTGCATGCATTGATAAGTTTACAGCAAAAAATAAAAAGCGGATTAACGAGAGAACAGATTCAGGTTCCGAAACCTGCATCCGGCGGCGATTTGTTGAATCAAATAAAATAAGATCAGTATTAGATGACCATTGAAGAATTAAAAATATCGATTACCGAATTACTTCCAGCCGCTACCTATGAGGAGGGAGGCGAATGGCTTACTATAAATATAGAGTCAACAGATTGGCTGCCATTTGCAAAGCAGTTGCGTACCAATGAATCGTTGTATTTTGATTATCTTTTTTGTCTTACCTGTATTGATTGGAAG
Source organism: Chitinophagales bacterium (assembly GCA_038320245.1). Taxonomy (GTDB): domain Bacteria; phylum Bacteroidota; class Bacteroidia; order Chitinophagales; family Chitinophagaceae; genus Ferruginibacter. The sequence continues at coordinate 11,352 of JBBQEA010000094.1, forward strand.
ACGCATTTAACGATGGTGTATCACCTGTCTTCTACAAAATTCAGACACAACATTGTAGTAAAATCAAAACTGGATAAAGTAGATCCGGTGATAGAAACGGTATCTAATATCTGGCGTACAGCCGATTTTAATGAGAGAGAAGTATATGAGATGTTTGGTGTTCATTTTAAAAACCACCCTGATTTACGGTTACTGATTTTGCCAGATGGATGGGAAGGGAAAAACCCATTACTAAAAGATTTTGAAGACCCGGTAAATATGATAAAATTATAGGCCCCCTAAATCCCCCAAGGGGGGACTTAAAGGCAAGCAATTTTTGAGTGGAACATTCTCTATTTAGCCTGTGAATAAATAGTAATGTGGAAAAAGTTGAGTTAAAATAATCTGCTGTATTGGTCTCGCCCGAGGCGAGACCAATACAGCAGATACAAGTTTAAATGACGGGTAAATAAAATAATTATCGGTAACAGCATTACGAAATGTACAGAAATACAGACATCATATCAGACGGCTCTAATAGCCCCTCTTTTGGAGGGGTTGGGGAGGCCGGTGATTTAATCATCAATGTAGGACCACAGCATCCTGCTACACATGGTGTGTTGCATTTGGTGATTACGCTGAATGGTGAGACTATCAAAAAGGTAGAACCACATCTTGGTTATATCCATCGCTCCATTGAAAAAATGTGTGAGAGTTTAACTTACCGCCAGTTTATTTATGTTACAAGCCGGATGGATTATCTTTCATCGCACATCAACAACCACGCCTGTGCCATGTGTGTTGAAAAAGGTTTACAAATAGAAGTGCCGCCAAGAGCGCAGGTGATAAGAGTATTGCTGGATGAATTGACAAGAATTGCATCGCATGAATTGTGGTGGGGAGCCATGGCCATGGATTTGGGCGCTTTTACGCCCTTTTTTCATGCGTTCAGGGAACGGGAAGCCATTAACGAAATTATGGAAGAAACCTGCGGTGCAAGGCTAACGATGAACTATATTGTTCCCGGCGGATTAATGCAGGATATCCATCCCAACTTTCAGAAAAAAGTTAAAGAATTTATCAGTTTATATAAATTAAAAATCGGTGAATACGCAGAACTGGTTACCGGCAATATCATCTTTCAAAACCGAATGAAAGGCGTGGGATTTTTATCTGCTGAAGATGCTGTGTCCTATGGCTGCAGCGGACCAACTGCAAGAGGCAGCGGCGTAAGTTGCGACATAAGAAAACTGTATCCGTATGGTATTTATGATCAACTTCAATTTGATGAAGTGCTGGAAACTGCCGGCGATTCTTTTGCACGCTACATGGTGCGGATTAGAGAAATGAATGAATCGATAAAAATAATAGAACAGTTAATTGATACGATCCCTGAAGGTGATTTTGTGGCCAAAACAAAAGTGGTATTAAAATTACCTAAAGGAGAATTTTATACAAGGGCTGAAACTGCCCGTGGCGAGTTGGGTGTGTACATTGTAAGCGAAGGCGGTACAACGCCTTACCGGATTAAATTCCGTTCGCCCGGATTCTCTAATTTATCTGCACTCGACCATATGGCAAGAGGTAGTAAACTGGGAGACCTTGTGGCGATGATGGGTACATTAGATTTGGTGATACCGGATATTGACAGGTAGGAGGCCCCCATCCCCTAAAGGGGGGTAAAGGCAGCGTCTTTATATTTTGAAGTGTTTACTTGTTAGCAGGATTAATTAAAATAGAAATTGAAGGCTTTTATTAGTTTAAAAAATTATAACAAATGAAGTTTGTAGCATCAAGACTATCTAAAGGCAACAAAATTTTTCCGGAAGAAATCTATATAGAGGATACAGGTATAAAGCTGCGGCAACCGGGTATTTTTAGTGGCAAGACGCAGTTTATTTCTTACGAACATATTTCGTCTGTTGAGATTGATTCGCCCATGGTTGGCTATAGTACCTTACGATTTTTTCATGCAGGTAAAGAAGTAATTGCACATGGCTTTACAAAAGACGATGCAGCACAAATTGAATTGGCAATTAGTGAAGGAAGGAAGAAAGTTAGAAAATAATAAGAGTTAATTCTTGGTTTTTTCACGCAAAGACGCAAAGAAAATAAAAGATGTAAAGATTGTCTTTGTTTTTTCACGCAAAGACGCAAAGGCAATAAAAGATGCAAAGATTGTCATTACTTCTTTGCTACTTGTCGGTATTTGCCCGAAATAAAATATGGGGGGAAAAGTTCAATAAAGTTATTCAGCACAAGGGAGTGACACAACGATGTTGACAGAAGTAAATATGTTAGTAACAAAAAAATAAATCATTTTGTGGAGTTTCAGTAAAATAGCAAACGTAATACATGAATGGTTGAATCAAACATTCAACTCAACCCTGGCAACTGTTTTTGAAATGGTGATAGTGGGCGTTTGTGCAATTGGATTATTTGCCGTTTTAGGATTGGCGTTGGTAATAATGGAAAGAAGGGTTGCCGCATGGATACAAATACGCCTTGGGCCAAACCGTGTAGGACCAAACGGAATGATGCAGTCCATGGCAGACACAGTAAAATTGTTGGTGAAGGAAGGTTTGACACCAAGTGGTGCAGATAAATTTTTATTTAATTTGGCTCCATACATAACCATGATGGTTGCGATGCTGTTACTTGCTCCCATTGCATTTGCAAAAGATTTGCAGATGTGGGATATGAACATTGGCGTATTGTATGTGTCAGCAATTTCTTCTGTTTCTGTAATTGGAATTTTAATGGCAGGCTGGGCAAGTAATAATAAATATTCGTTGATGGGCGCCATGCGAAGCGGTGCTCAAATTGTGAGCTATGAATTATCTGCCGGGCTTTCTGTACTTGCTATTGTTGTTTTGACTGGCAGTTTAAATTTAAATGAAATTGTTTTATCGCAGGCAGATGGGTGGTGGATATTTAAAGGACATATTCCGGTGATGATTGCATTTTTGATTTTTATTATTGCAGTAACGGCAGAAACAAACCGGGCGCCTTTTGATTTGGCGGAAGCCGAAAGTGAACTGACAGCCGGCTTTCATACAGAATATTCAGGAATGAAATTCGCCTTATTTTTTCTGGCAGAATATATCAACGTGTTTATTGTTTGCGCCATTGGAGCTACAATATTTTTAGGCGGCTGGATGCCATTTCATATTGGTCATTGGGAATCATTTAATCATGTAATGGATTATATCCCTTCTAGTTTGTGGTTTTTTGGAAAAACTTTCTTCATGATATTTCTGATCATGTGGTTCAGGTGGACATTCCCGAGATTGCGTATTGACCAGTTATTAAATTTAGAATGGAAATATTTGTTGCCCATCAGCATGTTTAATATTTTACTGATAACAGCGATGGCGATTTTGGGCTGGCATTTTTAAGGTGTGCCCCCATCCCCTAAAGGGGGGAATGGGCAAGAGTAAAAGTATAGTTACATCAATTAAATTATGAAAGAATAAATTATTCAAACTCTAAATAACTCTCCTTAAGAGGGACGGGACTTATGTTTATAAAAGAATACATAAAAGATATTTTTGGTGCCTTAAAATCACTGGCAGTTGGCCTCAGGCGAACAGGGTATTATTTTACGCACCACAAAGAAATCATCACCGAGCAATACCCGGACAACCGGGATACACTGGTGATGGCCGAAAGATTTAAAGGCGAAGTGATAATGCCGCATGATGAAAACAATGAGCATCGCTGCACCGGTTGTACGGCTTGCGAACTGGCTTGTCCTAACGGAACTATTAAAGTAATTACGCAATTCGATATTACACCGGAAGGCAAAAAGAAAAAAGCCATTGATAAATTAGTGTACCACCTGGAACTATGTACGATGTGTAATTTATGTATTGTGGCTTGTCCTTCGGATGCCATTGTAATGGCACAAACCTTTGAACACAGTGTTTTTGACAGAAGTGAATTCACGAAAATATTAAATAAACCCGGTAGTAAGATAATGGACGGAGTAGAATAGCCCCCAACCCCAAAGGGGTGAAAGGCAACAGGTTCGTTTAAAGCAAATATTTTTTATTTAGTATAAAAAAGTTTTTAGTTATTGATTTAACAGCACTAAATTTTTTAACCCTTACATGAGCGGATCAACAATTATATTTTTTATGTTGGCGGCACTAACGCTTATAAGTGCGTTGCTGGCAGTTACTACACGGCAGATATTTAGAGCTGCAATCTTTTTATTATTCTCCCTCATTGGTATTGCCGGACTATTTTTCTGGCTGCAATATGAATTTATTGCAGCGGTACAAATTGTAGTGTATGTAGGTGGCATTACTGTACTGATTATTTTCTCCATTTTTTTAACCCAGCAGGCAGGTGAAAAAATGCCGAAGCAACAAATTGGCAGGCAGCTATTTTCTGCATTAGCAGCATTTTGCGGCTTTGCATTAATCATGCTGCAGTTATTCAAACATAGTTTTACTGCAACAACAGCAACAGCCATAGAACCAACTGTAGTCAACATCGGCAGTCAAATGCTAGGTGTAGAACAAGGAGGCTATGCACTACCATTTGAAGTAGTAAGTATTTTATTACTGGCGGCTTTAATTGGTTGTATTGTAATAGCCTCCCCAAACCCCTCCAAAGGAGGGGCTTTAGAAAAGCCTTAAATTTTGAAATAGTAATTATAATGGGAAGAATTAAATCGATATTAATAACAAACTCTTTTTATTTAAAAGAGCCAAAAGCCTCCCCTTTGGGGAGGTTTGGAGGGGCCGTTTTATGTTAACACCGGGACTATATCATATCTTATTCATCAGCACCGCCCTTTTCTTTATTGGTGTATATGGTTTCTTTACCAGGAGAAATTTAATTACCATTTTAATGAGCGTGGAGTTGATATTAAACAGCGTGAATTTAAATTTTATTGCCTTCAATAAATATTTATGGCCAGATAAATTAGACGGCTTATTCTTTACCATATTTATTATTGCCATAGCTGCTGCAGAAGCAGCCGTTGCTATTGCCATCATTATAAATTTATACAGAAGCCATCACTCCATCGACGTGGAGCATGCGGAAGAAATGAAATATTAGTGGCCCCCTCTAACTCCCCCAAAGGGGGAGGATAAGGCAGGTGTATTAAAAAACAACAGTCTATTTTTTATGAATACTTTTCTTTTACAAATTCGATTGTTGCAGGTGCTGCCTGGTCATGCAGGATGGATGATAGCGCTGATCCCTTTATTGCCACTGGCAGCATTTGTATTATTGGGTTTATCTGGAAGAAAATATTTTAAAAAATCAGCGGGCATAATCGCTACTGTTTTATTATTGGCTTCTACCTTTTTAGCACTCTATACAGCTTACGGATATTTTTTTGAATATGGAAAGATGGAGGGTGTCTATCAAAAACTGGTACCATTAAAATTTACCTGGTTACAATTTTCAGAAGGCGTTTCAATTGACATGGGTATTTTACTGGATCCTATTAGTGCCATGATGCTCGTGGTGGTAACTTTCATTTCCCTGATGGTGCATATTTACAGCCTTGGCTACATGAAAGGCGATGAACGCTTTGCTACTTACTATGCATTTCTTGGATTATTTACGTTCTCTATGCTGGGTTTGGTTATTGCTTCTAATATTTTTCAGATTTATATTTTCTGGGAACTCGTGGGTGTTTCTTCGTTTTTATTAATTGGTTATTATTACGATAAACCCAGTGCAGTAGCAGCTTGTAAGAAAGCATTTATTGTTACCCGCTTTGCTGACCTTGGATTTTTAATCGGAATTTTGATCCTCTCCTTTTATTCAGGCACATTAGATTTTAATACGCTGATACAACGATTAACTTCACCCGAATCCAGCGAATTAACTGCAGCACTTAGTTCCTCGTTTTTGGGCATTTCTGCGTTAACATGGGGAATGTTGTTGGTATTTATTGGTGGTGCTGGAAAAAGTGCGATGTTCCCGTTGCACATTTGGTTGCCTGATGCAATGGAAGGTCCAACACCTGTCTCTGCATTGATACATGCTGCAACAATGGTGGTAGCTGGTGTTTTTTTAGTGGCAAGATTATTCCCTGTATTTGCATTGTCTGCTCCCGATGCGTTGAATATAGTGGGTTATGTTGGCGCTGTCTCTGCATTGATTGCAGCGGTAATTGCCTGTACACAAACAGACATAAAAAGAGTGCTGGCATTTTCCACCATGAGCCAGATTGGCTTTATGATGTTTGCATTGGGTGTTTCAAAATATGGCGGCGAACAAGGACTGGGTTATACCGCAAGTATGTTTCATCTATTTACACATGCCATGTTTAAGGCACTATTGTTTTTAGGTGCTGGTGCTGTCATTCATTATGTACACAGCAACGAACTAAAAGACATGGGTGGCTTAAGAAAATTGTTACCCATTACTCACATCACTTTTTTAATAGCCTGTCTCGCTATTGCAGGCGTACCGCCATTTGCAGGGTTCTTTAGCAAAGAAGAAATTCTATTGGCAGCTTACAATCACAACCCGGCTATTTACTGGGTGGCGTTAATTACCTCCGGACTTACTGCCTTTTATATGTTCCGTTTGTACTTCAGTATTTTTTGGAACAAAGCTCATCACCCACATGGTGAAGGGCACGGCGAAGGTGGTTTTGCAATGATGTTACCATTAATATTATTGGCCGTTGGCGCTGCAGCAGCTGGTTTTATTCCTTTCGGAAATTTTGTTAGCTAGGATGGAAAAGTTTTACCGAATGAATTTCATTTGCAGTTCTCCATTGCACCTGTTGCACTGGGTTTATCAGGAATATTTTTTGCCATGGCGATGTACAAAAAACAAAATGGCCTGCCGGATAAAATTGCTGCTTCATTAAGTGGATTGTACAAAGCAGCTTATCATAAATTTTATATTGATGAGCTATATCTTTTCGTCACAAAAAAAATATT
>JBBQEA010000095.1:0-18248 GCA_038320245.1 Chitinophagales bacterium
AATGCAAATACTCAATTTCATAAAATAATTTTTAAAGGTGAAGTATTTAATAAATGATGACCAATAATAGGGAGCACAAAGACTAAATTCTTATAAATATTTTCTTCTTGTACATCCAGTTTAGAATAAGCCAAAGTATTAACAAGGTGATACCACCACTTACAAGTGTAGCATACGGGCTGCCAAATATTTTGTCAAAATTTTCTCCCAAATGAATGTACAGTGAATGATGTATCAATGACCGTAAACCACCGTCTGCCATTACATAAGCAGCGATGGAATTAGCACCAATTATCATCAGGAAATAGGACCATTTTTTCTTGCCGGAAAGATCTACTATGCCATAAAAAAAGGCCAGGAATAAAAAACAGATACCACCGCTGAAAATTGTCCATGCTGGTGTCCAGATGCGCTTTACAATTGGATTGATGCCCGTAGCATGCAAGAGTATTCCAATGGCAAGCAACAACAATCCCATTTTTATGAAGAAGCTTAATTTTTCTTTTGGTGCCTTGGCTGAATGCAAGGCATTACCCGCCAGTAAACCGATAATCATGGTGCCAAGGGTTGGGATAAAACTGAGTGTTGAGTAACCTCCTCCGTTATTTGTAAAAGGTGATTTTCGTGGAAAGAGATTCAGGAACCAGCGGTCAAATGCCCAGGCCAGGTTGGTGTTTTTATTCCAATGTGCAGCAATGCCGGTAAGGTTATGCTCCCAGTTTGGCGTAACGCCAGCACTTGCATAATCGAAGCCCGGACCGGGCAACGGATACAAAAAGAAAGCAAGCCAGTAACCAACTAAAATTATCACCAATGCAATCACCTGCACCCGCTGCGAATATAAACCCAGTAATACCAGGAACGTGTAGCCCAAACCAATTTGTGAAAGTGTATCTTCAAATGTAAAGTAGGTTTGTGTAGAATCCATTGAACGCAAAAAGACGCCCAAAAAAATCAATATCAATGACCGTTTAATTGTATGCAAAATAAGTTGACCGGTACTGCTTCCTTTATTTTTTCTGCTGGCCATGGAGAAGGGTAACACAACGCCAACAAGGAAGGTGAATGAAGGCTGAATCATGTCGTGTAATCCCAGCCAGGTCCATTCCACATGGCTTTGGTGAAAGTTCATAAAACTCCAGAAACTATTGCCCGGTAAAGCTTGTGACACCGATTGAAAAGATAGCACTTCCCCCATCATCAGCAGCATTACAAGGCCGCGGTAAACGTCTACCGAAGCAATTCTGTTAACTGGAATTGAAGCCGCAATTGAATTACTTTTAGCCGTTGTAGCGGTTGCTGGTATTGTAAAATTTTCCATAGCTTTTTTTTAGGTTATTGTTTATGATTAAGTCTTTGATAAAATTTATTCAATTGCTTTAAGCATCACCGAATGCTGCCCGAATTTCCTGTTTTGCATTGATCCTTTGTCTCCATGGTCTGTATAGCTGCCTGTTAAAACAATTGCTTGACTACCACTTTGCCGAAGCGGCTTTTCCCTTGTACGAAAAGAGCCTTCAATGCCAGGATAATAGGTAATGTCAGCATTACTGTTTTTCGTTAGTATCCAGTTGATTACCTGGTTCAGCTCTGCTGCTTTCATGGCTTTGTGCGCCGGCATCGCAACAGGCCCCCATACACCTATTGCCCCATTCATCACGTTAACGGTAAGCCTGTCAATTACCGCTTTGCTCAGCGGATATTTCTTAGCAATCAGTTCAAAAGAAGGTCCTATTAATTTCCCTTTGCACGCATGACAGGTAAAACAATCTGAATTTTTCAGCAACGTTAATCCCGGGTGTTCACTCATCATCTTTTCCTTTGCTGTCATGTATGCTTTTGCTTTACTAACATCTTTAAAATAACTCACTTCCAGCAACACTTCTTTGGCATTTATCTCATCATACTCAGAGTTACCATCTTCTGTATCATTAACTTTTATGCTGTACCGTAACACCTCATTCCATCCAAATTTTCCTTCAGCAACAGGGCTTGCAATGGATACTTTTGGTTGGACGTTTGGTGCGTTTTTACTGGAAGAAACAAAGGCTGTCATCAGCCAAAAAACAACCGTTAAAATTGCCATGGCACAAAGTAATTTTGTTTTGGTCATCTTAATTTTTGTAAGGATATAACTATGCCTGGTGTATTTCGTTAGCCACACGATTGGCAGATCTTGTTGCTGCTTCCGTACCCCAGTTAAGATTATCTGCATAAGCACCGGCAAAGTGAATACGGCCCTGCGGCTTCATTAAATTGGGCCAAAATTTCTTTAGTGTTCCCACTGGAAAAGGTAGTCTTTCGCAAGTGGAAGAAAAAGCTTCTTTTGTCCAGTCACGACTAATTGCCAGTTCAATCGTATCTCTTTTTCCCGGATAAGTTTCTCTAAAAGCGGCGAGTGCTCTTTGTGGAGAAACACCGCCAGGGCCGGTTCCAAGTACAATAACCCTGTGCGTATCCACCTCATCTGCAGAGTGCCATACATCGCCAAGATCAGGGTGTCCGATAAACAAATTGATATTGGGCAAGCCATCATCCAGCCAGAATTTTGAGCTTGCCTGAAATACAAATCTTGAATATGAATCGTATGTGAGGTTATCAAAAATATATTGCTTTTCCGGTGGCATAGCCGGCTGCACCGGGATATTGCGGAAGGCAGGCAACGGAATACAATTCACAAAATAATCTGCCTGCATTTGCTTTTCTTCATTAAACTTTTTGTAAGTAACGGTTACGCCACTATCGCTGTTTTTAATGGACAGAACAGGACTATTTAACCAAACTCTTTGACCTAATTTTTTTGCAAATGCGTTTGGCAGCATTTGATTGCCGCCTTTTAAGCGGTGTACATCCGTTGGAAAAACAGGCACACCCCTTAAGTTAAGAATGGCGGCATACCACAAGCTGAATAAAGCTGATTCACCTTCACCACCTAAAAAGCCTAAGGCTGTTTTTGAAGCTCCTTCTTTTTTGAAAAAATCAGCCGCAGTAATTTTATCGTACTCATCATACCCCACACCAAAGGGTTGGTATTCGTCTGTAAATTTTTCAAGATGAGGTGCCGTGTACAATGTTTGTAATTCGCCCCAGGCATTTTCGCCAAGAAACTTTACTTCCCGTTCGTTAAAGCCGAATTTTTTTAATACAACTGGGTCAGCCAACATCTCTTCACTGTAATACTTGCCATCAATGCGGCGCTGTATGCCACGGCGCCTGGGATAAGGAAGCACCTCAAGTCCCAATTCTTTGGCATATTCAAGATATAATTTGTAGCCTGGCTTTGCAATATGCTCCATACCAAAGTCGCCGTACAAACCATCAGACAAACCATCATGCACTGTAAATACATGGCCTCCATGCCTGCCGGAAGCTTCGAGTACAGTTACATCGTGCCCCTTCTTCATTAACTCATAAGCACAGCAAAGCCCCGCTAGACCGGCTCCACCGACAATCACTTTTTTGGGGGATGCATTTTGTTGTATCTGTGTCTCAGCAGCTGCTTTAACCGCTTGGCCGGTTGCAGTTTCAGCGAAGATAGTGGCGCCTAAACCACCCATCACTGTCTTCTTAATAAAGTCCCGTCTTTCAAGGTTACTCATAGAATTAGTGGTTTAGAAATTAAATTGAACAGGTTTTTACAAAAGCCGAAAAACAGCACAATTTCAGCAGCAATCATTAAAATCTTACTGTTTACTTTTATTGGTTGTTTTTTCAGGTAGAGGATATCGCTTAGTTCAACAGGATAAAGGATTATTTGTAAAAAACGGCAGCATTTCAATAAATAACTAAATAAATCTACGGGTTAAATTCCGAAAAAAATCCTGCAACGAAGCTTGTTCAATAGTTTATTCCTACGCAAACGTTTGATAATTCGACGCAAACGTTTGTTCAAAAAAGTAAGGCGAAAAATAATTTTTTATAATTCCGTTGTTGCTGCGACTTTCATCTTTCGGTCCACTAAGTCATCTTGATATTTCAATGCCAGCTTTCTAATTCACATAATTAAATTCTGTGAATGTTTCTTCCCATATTTTTGTCTCTTACAGCGTATAATTATAAAAGCAGTTTGAGTTGACAACTCTTCTTCTGCCACATTCAAATTCTTCTGGATCATAGCTAGAACAGCCGGGTTACCATTAAGTGCTGGCGGGGCGTTTTTATCAACAGAGCTTCTTGTGGCTATACTAGTTAATCGTCTTAAATTATTTAACCTTATCCATTATATAATTGCCGATTTCTTTTCCAAATTTTGCACCGGTGTTTAAAGATGGTAAAAAATGTATCCCTGCATAAAACCGGCTAATACTTGCCTGATCCGATGCCTCGTAGAATGAAGTAAATTTTCTTACAGGCCTTCCATATGGCACTTCTGTAGAGTCGGTAAACGCATATTTATCTCCAATGAGCCTTGTAAGCGCCGTAGCTGCACTGGCAGATATGGTGCTATGTCCGCTGGGATATTCAGGAAACCCAGGGCATTGAATAATTGGCTGCCAGTCTTTATCAATATTTTTATTGATAAAAGTTTCTGGTCTTAAATAGTTGTAATAGTATTTCGCATCCCAGCAGGCTATAAAAGCATCGTACAAAGCAATAGCTGTTTTAGATAAAATATTGGCTGTTTTAGCAGGATCATAATTTTCTTTGTCGGCTACTGAGCAAACAATATGCATCCAATGGCCGGGCGGTGAATTTTTTTGAATAAAATAGGTGATATGCCCGTCTGTAACGGATGTGTTTGGGTTATCGTCCCAATACCAGGCCGTAGCAGAATCGCCTGGATTGGGCTTTGTTATAGCAGTGTACACATCGTAGCACTCTTTATAAAATTGCGAATTTTTATTGGTACTGTAGGGCGTTGGGGGCGAAGGCCGGAATTGAGATGCAGAATCTAATGCCATTGTACGTAACCGGCCCCAGTTATTTTCTATTGCATCTGCATAATCCGGGGGAGTAGGTACCCATTTGGTGGAGTCTCTTTTTACAATATACCCACCTAAAGCTGTACGCTCCGGATAGCCATCCTTCCTTGACCATTCCAGAATATAATTGCCTACTTTCCTGCCGTAGTTTAATGAGTTTTCCAACAATTCTTTTCTGATACCCATACTGTCTAATTGATGCAGGTATTCGGTTTCCTGCGCTACCATCCCATCGCCGTTAAATACTAATTTTGCTGCCACCGTTGTAAATGCAATACTTGCTGCAAGAGGGTAGCAAATTGTTTCCCCCTGATTTGGCTGGGGTATCGTCCCCAAACCTTTCAACCTACCCCCATAGGTTTTATACCCGTTGTTTTGAGGTAGCAGCGCCTCATAAGCTGCGATGTTTGGATATACATAAATGCGGCTGCAAACCGGTGGAGAAAATATGTCGGTCAGAATTACATTAGTAAGCTTTTTGTTCCATTCACTAAACCGGGCATTGCAGAAATTTTCTATGTCAGCATCTTTTGCTTTTTGTTTGCAACTAATAACTGTTACCGAAATCAATACAACTGCAAGAATCTTTTTCATTTCTTTAAAATTTTAGTTCTGTTTCCATGGGCATCATAAAACTCAATCATTGCTGTATTTTGTTTATTATACCAAATCAAGCGTTCTGATGAAGACAGGTAGGCATCTCCCCAATAAAATTCCTGCTTCATTTTTCTCCCATTTTTTAAAGTAATAATTGCATACACGTTGCTGTTACCAGCGTCATCGAACTCCTGCCCCGGCATTGATATACGGAATGATTGCAGCGGCCCGGAGTTGGCAGCAGCCAAAAGCAATAAGGATCCGTCTGCATTTTTCAGGCTTGCAATTCCCTTCATATCTCCCGGCGTTCTTACACCAGATTGCATAGAATTTTTTACTGTAAAATTTCCTTTGCCATCCCCCGCTAGCAATATACCATTCATAGCGTCATACGCCCCTGTTGATACCTCGGTGGAATTGGAGTTGCCTGTTATAAGGATATCAACATTACCATCGCTATTATAATCACCAGTGAGCATGCCAAAAATGGGTGAAGCCTGGCAAAGCAGGGGAAGTGCTTTTCTTTCAAACACTCCGTTTCCTTTATTTTCAAAATAACTGCTTTCCATACATTCGCTTTTCACAATGGTGGCGCCTTTTAACTCATCTGATGTAAAGGCCTCTTGAAAAGTAACCGAAGCAAAATCTTTATAGGTTGGAAACCGGCCCCGGGCAGCGGGCATTTGCTTTATCATTTCATCCCGGCTTGGATAAATGTAATTTTTTTCCTCAACATAGTAACACATAATGGGGTCGATCCTGCCGTTTTTGTCAAAATCTTTGGCATAGATACAAAGTGGTTCATTGGCAGATGCATGATGCCTGCTGTTTAGCCCAAGATTTCCTACTACATAATCTATATCGCCATCATTGTCAAAATCTGCTGCGGATATGCCATTCCACCAGCCAGATGAGTGCGGAAGGATAATTGGGCTTTTGAAATTTAGTTTTCCTGACTCATTTTTTATAAACATTACGGGCATGAACTCGCCTGTTATCATCAAGTCAGTCCAACCGTCGTTATCATAATCTGTCCATAAAGCGGCCGTTACCATGCCCATTTTGCCCAATTGAGGTAACTCGGTTGCAGACGCATCAGTAAACACACCACCCTTATTTTTAAGCAAATAACTTTGAGGGGATAAGGGATAGCTGCCTGGGCTTACCAGGCCACCGACAAATAGATCAAGGTCTCCATCTTTATCATAGTCACATGCAACCACACAGGAACCTGCTGATGCCGTATTGGGCAGCGCATTGGGTTTATTTTCGAAATTACCTTTGCCATCATTTATGTACAACCGGTCTTGCAGCAAACTACTTGCTGGTGAAAATTCGCTGCTGCCACTTACCACATACAGGTCGGCATCTCCATCATTGTCTGCATCAAAAAAAAGCGTACCCATATCCTCACAAGAACTATCTTGCGTCAACAGCTTCTTTGTAAAATTTCCGTCTTTGTTTTGTATAAAAAAACATCCGGGATAACCTGCTCCGGCACCTGTATAAAAGTCACTTAATCCATCGTTGTTAATATCGGCTGTGGCAAGCCCCGGCCCAAGGCGGGAATGCATGTGCGGTAACAGCGGCTGAATTTTAAAATCAACAAATTCATTTTCGGTATGATTATAAATAAGCCCATGGGTGCCTGTTATTTCGGTAAATAAGCCTGTTTTATTTAATTCAGCGTTTTGTGCTACTGACTGTTTAAATGGTCTATCATTCTCAGGTCCGTAGGTTATTGTAAGGCGTTGATTGGCAGTGATGTTTTTTTTAAGTTCAACCTTTCCATTTGGCCAGATAATTTTAATGCTATCAATAGTTTTATGCTGATTGGTTCCAAAATGAAGTACCGGGTCTACCGATGATTCAAATCCCCTGTAAGGATTCATCTCCTGCATTTGCAGGGTTGGTCCGGTATAAATAAATACTTTAGCGCCTATTGCCTGCAGGTTTGGCAATAAGCCCTGTAGCTTTATACTGATGTAATTATTTGTTCTTACTTTTTCCGCATTATTGCGGTATACTTTGGCTTCACCATTAAACACGTTAATGATTATTTCTGGATCTCCATCATTATCTAAATCTGCATAACAAGCTCCGTTTGAGAAACCGGGTTTGCCAATGCCCCATTCTGTAGAGCGTTTAGTAAACGTAAGGTTATTGTTATTTTCAAACAGGTAGTCTTGTAATGGTATTTTGGCAAGGTCTTTTATAGCTTGTAATTTTTGGTTACGTTTGGCTACCTGGTTGCCCATGGGACTATTTTGCCGGGATTGATAATTTATGTAATCCAGGTTGCCCAAATCACGATAAAATCCATTGGTAACTAATAAATCTTTATCACCATCATTATCATAGTCGGCAAAGAGGGTGGCCCAGCTCCAGTCTGTACTGCTTACGCCTGCCATAAAAGCAATATCACTAAATGAGCCATCGCCGTTATTAAGCTGCAGGGCGTTTCGGGTGTATTGAGGTTCGTATCCATTTCGGAGCAAAAGCTGAAACTTATCATAGCTTGCGGCAGGGATAATCATCTTTTTACGGAAATTATCTTCAGGCAACATATCAAGCGTGTAGATATCAGGAAGGCCATCATTATTAAAATCGGCTACATCGCAGCCCATGGATGCAAAACTGCTATGTTTTAAACACTCTTTTATTTTATCGGTAAAAGTGCCATTGCCATTATTGATGTAAAGTATATCACTTGTAAGAAAATCGTTGGTTACATAAATATCAGGGTAGCCATCATTATTTACATCGCTAATGGCTGCACCAAGGCTATATCCACCCTTTATAATTCCCGCCTGCCCCGATACGTCGGTAAAGGTTCCATTGCCATTGTTCCTGTACAAAATATCTATACCGGGTACCTGTTTTGTAGTGTCCGTTTCGCTAATTACGTTTACAAAACTTACCCGCTCATCTGCGGGGTTGGTTATTAAAAATAAATCGAGGTCGCCATCTTTATCATAATCAAAGAAAGATGCATTCATTGTTAACCTGGTATCGGCAATTCCATACCTGGCTGCTGCTTCAGTAAAAGTTCCATTTCTATTATTAATGTACAGAAGATTTGCTGTGCTACCAAACTTAGAGCTGCCTGCAACGTTCACGTAAATATCCATGAACCCATCCTGGTTGATATCAACAAAACTTACTCCGGTACACCACCTGTCGGTTAGCAAGCCAGCTTTTTCAGTAATATCTTCAAATTTAAAATTGCCTTTATTCAGATACAGTTTTCCACTTGTTTGGTTTCCGCTAAAATATAAATCAATTAGCCCATCGTTATTTATATCCCCTGCGGCAACACCGGCACCTGTGTAAATATTCATGTATTCCAACACATTGATTGTATCGTTTTCCTCTATTTTGTTTACAAAGCCAATTCCCGTTTCTGATGAAGGAAGGAGGTTAAACAAAGCTCTGTTATTGGTGCAGGAAATACAACACGCTACAGTCAGAATTAGCAGTATAATTTTTTTTATACTCATTAAAACACTAGCTCTCTTTTAGTTCCGGTAACGGAGTAAATTGTTATTGCTTTAACCTGAGGTGATACAAATAAGTTCCGGCTGCTTTGAGAAAGATAAGAATTACCAAACTGAAATTCAGATTTTGATGATTTTCCGTTTTTGTACATGATAACTGCATAACTATCTGTGTCTGCCAACGCTACATACGTGGATTTTTGTTTTGCTTTATACGCCTTCAGTCTGCCACTATTACTGCTAACAAGGTACATCGGGTATCCATCGGCAGTTTGCAAACAACTGATTGCTTTATTATCGCTGGCAGCGTTATACTCGTTACGGTTTATTGTAAATTCTCCTTTTCCGTTTCCTTCCAAAATCAACATGCCCTGTGCATCATTTCTACCAGTCTGTACTTCTGGTGCAAAGGAGTTGCCAACACATACTACATCTATGTTTCCATCTCCATTAATATCGCTACAATACATTCCGTAAATGGGTGACAATTGGGCTCCCATTGGCAATGGCTTCGCTTCAAATTTTCCATTGCCTTTGTTTTCAATATACATACTACTAAATGTTTCACATTTTAGCAGGTAAGCATCTTTTATTTCATCTTCTAAAAACGCATCTTTAAACTTTGTTTCTGCATAGGTTGTATAATCTTTAAAACGGGCTTTCATAGCAGTCATCTGCATGTTAATATCATCTCTGGCGTGAACAATGTATTCAGTTCCGTTTAGAAAATGGCAAAGTATCGGATCTATTCTTCCGTTTTTATCATAGTCTTTTGCATATACGCATACGGGGTTTGCCGGTGATGTTTTCAGCCAGTTATTCAAGCCCTGATTTCCTGCTATATAATCCATGTCCCCATCGTTGTCAAAATCGCCAGCTACCAAACTGTTCCACCAACCTTTTGTATTTTCCAATGCAATGGCTGGCCCCGAATTTAATTTGCCCTTATCATTTTTAATAAACGTAATGGGCATAAATTCTCCGGCTAGCATAATATCTACCCAGCCATCATTGTTGTAATCTGTCCACAAAGCTGTAGTTACCATCCCCATCTGGCCTTGCTGTGGCAATTGATTGCTTATGTCTGTAAACCTGGGCTTACCTGTTGTGCCATCATTGCGAAGCAAATAAGTTTTAGCCGGCAATGGATACTCGCCTGGGCTCACTCTTCCGCACACCAGTAAATCCAGGTCGCCATCTTTATCATAATCGGCCGCGGTAATGCTGGCGCCGCTATTGGCGGTATTGGGTAATACATTCTGTGCCAGAATAAAATTGCCTTTTCCATCATTCAGATAAAGCCTGTCCTGGTAAATAGGATTTTCTTTTTTCTCGGCAGTGGTTCCTCCACTTACAACATATAAATCCAGGTCCTTGTCATTATCTGCATCAAAGAGTAATGCACCCATATCATCCGCATGGATTGATGCCGGCAGCGGTTTCTCAATAAATTTCCCATTGGGCTGCTGTATAAAAAATGAACCATTATACCCGGAGGCGGCACCTATAAAAAAATCATCTAAACCGTCATTATTCACATCGCCGGAAGCAAGCCCCGGACCTTCATGTGAGCAGGTACGGGCTAAAATGGGTTGCGCTTTAAAATCCACATAGTCATCTTCCTGGTGCTGGTAATTGATCTGCAGAAGGGAATCAACTTCTGTAGTGTATTTCGGTTGCTTAATTATATTAATTATTGAGCCAGCGGGAAGTGCATCTCCATAATTTAATACAAGTAACTGATTTTCCTTCGGTTGTTTTAGTATTTGCTGGCGGCCATCAGGCCAAAGTATTTTCAAGCTATCGATGGGCTTATCAGCCAAACCAAAATGCATTATTGCCGGCACACTGGAAATATAGCCCCGTACCGGCGCACAATAATTGAATTGCACCATTCCATTTTGCCAAAGCCAAACTTTGGCTTCAAGACCGTCCCTGTTTCCTTGCGGACCTTTGCATTTTACTTTAATCCATTTTGTAGCAGGTACTAATACATTGCTTTTGTTTTCGTAAACCTGGGCTGGTTCATCGATATTACTAATAACCAGGTCCAGATCGCCATCATTATCCAGATCGGCATAGGCCGTTCCATTAGAATACGAAGGTTTGTTGAGACCCCAATTTTTTGAGACGTCAGTAAAAGTGAGGTCTTTATTATTTTTGTACATATAGTTGCCCACATGAATGCCCGGGTAATTTTCGAGTATTTTAAGGCGTTCCTTTCTATTAGCTTGTGGGGTACCCATAAACAGTGCCCGCTTACCATAAACTACAAAATCGAGATTGGTAATGTCTGTTTTATAACCATTGGCAATGAATAAATCTTTCCATCCATCGTTATCAAAATCGGCAAATAGTGGCGCCCAACTCCATTCAGTTGCATTTACGCCAGACAACTGCGAAATCTCACTGAAACTTCCGTCACCATTATTTAACTGAAGTGAGTTGCGAATGTATTGTGGGGCGTAGTTTAACCGCAAACTATTTTGGAATTCATCGTATCGGTTTCCGCCAATGGTTAGTTTCCAGCGCTTGTTGTCGGGGGGTAGCATATCAACAGATACCATATCCTCAAAACCATCATTATTAAAATCGGCCACATCATTGCCCATGGCATTATAAGTTTGATGGCGCATGTAATTTTTGGCTTTGTTGGTAAATGTGCCATCGTGATTATTTATCCAAACCAAATCATTTGTAATAAAATCGTTGGATACATATATATCAGGCCAATTGTCATTATCAATATCACAAATAGAAAGACCTAATCCAAAACCCTCTACTGTAACTCCTGCTTCTTTCGACACATCAGTGAAAGTAAGATTGCCATTATTTTTATAAATCTTCCCTGTGGTAGACGATGTTTCGACCGAATCCTTTTTTATTTCCCTTGCATTATTCCGGTTGTAATTAACAAAGGAATTGCGCATGAGGTACATATCTAAGTCGCCGTCTTTATCGTAATCAAAAAAGGCGGCCTGTACGTCGTACCCGTCATCATCAAGCCCCATTTTAGCGGCCGACTCAGTAAAAGTGTTATTGCCGTTGTTGATAAAAAACAAGTTTTTTCGTTGGGCGGGAGGAGTAGATTTATTACCAGATTTGCAGACATAAATATCCTGGTATCCATCCTGGTTTATATCAACCACGGCCGCTCCATAACACCATCCCTCTGTTGTAATTCCGGCTTTCTCTGAAATATCTTCAAATTGTAGGTTGCCCTTATTTAGATAAAGTTTTGCAGAAACCATATTACCTGTAAAAAATATATCCTGTAGTCCATCATTATTTATATCTACAACAGCCACACCGGCTCCATTAAACATGTATTCAAAATCTAAAACAGTAAGGCTATCGGAATAGGTGAGTTTGTTAATAAACTGAATGCCGCTTTTTGAAACGGGTAGCTCCTGAAAAAGAGTTTTGGATTTGTTGCAAGAAAGTATGGTACTTAATAAAAAAAATAAACCAAACCTTTTAGAAAATACAATTTTTGTACTCATTGAATAAAAATGAATTGAAATATCTTATTGTTATAAATCGATAAGCACCACAACAGGCAGATTGATCTGCCTGTTGTGGTGCTTATAGAAAAAGTTGTTTATGCTATCAAATTAAAGGTTTGAAAAGCAAGTAGAAAGATAGAAAACTAATTTTGTACTAACGAACCGTGGTTTCTATCTATTTCATCCTGCGGAAAAGGGAATATTTTTGCCCCACCTACATTCCAACGGATCATGTCAAAATACCGGGCCGGTTCAAAACAAAGCTCTTTTTGTTTTTCTTTTTGAAGTTGCGCTAACGTAGCTCCAGACAAATTACTTAGTCCAGCCCTGTTCCTTGTTTTGTTTATACAAGCATCTGCAGTTTGATAAACACTTATGCCTTTGGGCGCACCACCACTTATCAAAGCTTCAGCATGTAATAGCAATAATTCAGAATACCTGAAAAAACGTTCATTGTTAAAGTCAACGCCATTTCTATAATCTTTCAAATCAATATTTTTGAGCCCCATGTATTTTTTTATGGCTAACCCGGTAGGCGACTGAGACTTAGGATCTGGAGGAAGCACCTTAGTAAACACCCCCGGTGTTACTACATTTGATCCTGATACATAGGCGGTATAATCTTCCCCTTCTTTGTAATACAAAGCTGCATCCAGTCTTTTGTCACCTGGCTCTTCATCAAACAAAGCTTTTAATCTTGTTGTGGGTACAAACCAACGTACCCCGCCTCCGTCTAAACGGGCATTAAAGAACGAGGTACGGGCAATACCCTGGGTAGACTTAAAGTCTTCATTTCCATTGTCGTCCAATATCCAGCTGTTATCGTCTGAATAAGGTCCGCCAAATTGAACTTCAAAAACTGATTCCTTGCTATTTTCATTTGCTGCAGCAAAAACATCTTCGTAGATCGGTAAAATATCGTATCCCCCATTTTTTTCAACATCTTCAAAAGCGTCAACGGCTTCGTTCCATTTTTTCATCCATACATTTACTTTTCCTTCGTAAGCCCTTGCTGTCCACTTGGTGGCTCTGCCTGTATTGGCATCGTCCCATGATGCTGGTAAATCTGCAGCTGCAGCCTTGAAATCATCCAAACTGGCCTGCAAAAGAGCAGTTGGATCGCTATTCTTATAAGTAGCCTGAAGCGATTTTGCTGTTTCTGTTACTGTCGGAGCTGTTTTCCAAATTTGGGCCGCTAAAAAATGAAAAAAACCTCTTATAAATTTTGCCTCTGCCACCACTGCCTTTTTCTCCGCATCAGTAAGATCATTCTTACCGTTTTCAACCGCCTCCAACACAATATTGGCCCGGTTTATACCTTCATACGTTTCTGCATACACAGTAAAAATAAAACGGTTGTTTGCTTTTAAAATTTGGGCATCTACATCTTGAACGTCAGATGTTGTATTGTTTTGGGAGGTATTGAATTCGGCATCATCGCTAGCGAGCATGCTTACTACCCAAAATGAGCCCCATCCGTTTTTACCACCAAAAGAAGTGGCACTGTTTATTGCCCATAAATCCTGCATAGAGGAGTAAGCAGCAAATATACCTCCGTCAAAATCCGCTTTTTTTGTATAAAAAGTAGCAGTGGTTGTTTTATCCAGCGGTGTTAAATTGAGTTTATTGCAGGATACAATAATTGCCGAAGCACCAGCAATAATTAAAATCACCAAAAAAAACTTTAGATAAATTCTATTTTTCATTATAATGTTATTTAGTCGTGTGATTGATGAATGTATTTTAAAAATTAATTTGCCATCCAAACTGAACCATTCTTGGTTGTGGCGCATTACCGTTATCGTACCCATTTAAAAACTGGTTTTCTCCACCGGCGAAACTTTGCTGCCTAGTAACTTCAGGATCGTACCCTTTATATTTGGTAAATGTAAAAAGGTTAGATACTCCTACATAAAAGCGGGCATATGTAATAACTCCCTTAGTGATACTGGAAATTGATTTTATATTGTAACCTAACTGCAGGTTTTTTACACGAAGAAATGCAGCATTTTCTAAAAATCTGTCATTAAAGCCATTGTTGGTGTTGTATCCACTATTAGCACGGGGCATGGTGTTGCTTTTATTAGTGGGCGTCCACCTGTTTAACACAGCAATACTTTGGTTACCTGTTCCGTTCATACTTTCGAGATCTGCACGGGGCCCGTCATATACCGTATAATTGCCTACTCCTTGTAATACAATTGATAGATCGAATAACTTATAATCAGCACCCAAAGTGATCCCATAATAGAATTTAGGAATAGGGCTGCCTAAAAAAGTTCTGTCAGCATCAGTTAATTTTTTATCCCCATCTAAATCTACAAATTTTATATCACCCGCTTGCGCCCCAAGGTATCCTTCTGTGGTAGGCACTTCAGCATCAGTTTGGTATATACCATCAGTTTTGTATCCGTAAAAATACCCCAATGGTCTGCCCAGCGAAATTCGCTTATCGTTGAGCTGGATGTAATCTATTCCGTCGGGTAGTTTTGTGAATTCATTTTTTACCAGGGTAAAATTGCCACCGACGTTATAGCCAAAATCTCCAATTTTGTTCCTAAAATTTGCACTAAACTCCATTCCCTTGTTGGTAAGAGTACCTGAGTTTAAATCAGCGAACTGATAAAAGCCGGTGGATAATGCTACAGGAACGCTTATCAACAAATCTTTCGTGGTCCTGCTAAAATAATCAATAGAACCAGTAAGCTTGTATTTAAGCATAGTAAAGTCGAGGCCGATATTTGTTTGAATAGCCGTTTCCCACTTTAAGTCTGGGTTAGCAAACAGCACGGGCGCATAGCCAGTTACAATGGTTTGCCCCGATCCTACCACGTATTTAACAAAGCTGCTGAGCGCAGGAAGGTAGGAGAAATTGGTGCCCGTAAACTGGTTGCCTGACTGTCCCCAACCAGCCCTGATTTTTAAATCATTGATAAGATTTGACTTTTGTAAAAATTTTTCTTCACTAAGCCTCCATCCTAAAGAGAAAGACGGGAAAGTTCCTGAATTGTTCGCTTTAGCAAACCGAGAAGATTTATCCTCTCTTACCGTTGCAGTTAAGAGGTAACGATTATTATAAGAATAAAATAAGCGGGCCAGTTTACCCTGAATATTCCAATGGTCTGCTGTTTCTGCAGAACCAAATGCAGCTGATCCGCCCGCTAGCCCTAAAGCAGGGTTGAACAGGCCATTACCTTGCACCCTTAATCTACGAAGCAGATAGCTGGTTTGGTCGTACCCTATTAAAGCGGTTATTTTATTTTTGCCAAATGTTTTATCGTAGGTAATCGTATTTGTTAAAGTGAGTGTTGCTTCTTTTGGCTGCTCATTTACAATAAGTGCGGTTCTTGGACTGCCAATACCAGAAAAATCTACAGCGTTTTGAAAGAAAACGCCGGTAGCTTCATTATAATCAAGTCCCAAACTGGCTTTGTATTTTAGCCCCTTAATAGGTTCAATTTCTCCATACACGTTCCCCAATATTTTATTACTACCAACTTTAGTGTAGCCTACATTAGGATCTGCACTCCATAAGAAATTCTGCGCATTAGCGCCACCTGTTGTGCTGTTATTAACCGGGTTATATTCGCCTGCTGCTGTAAAGGGCTGAAAAAAAGGTGCATTTCTAGCAGCGCCGGCTCCTGCATTTGCAAAATCCTCTGATTGTATCTGCCTTTCCATTCTACTTAACAGAATAGACTCTCCGAATTTCAAATATTTACCAACTTTTACATCCGAAGTTGCCTTTGCGGAATACCTGGTGAATTTTTGGGCCAACTGAATACCCTCCTGGTTAAAATAACCTGCTCCAAAACTATAAGTGGCATTTTGACCTCCACCAGATATAGTCAGGTTATGAGAAGTTGCATTTCCTTTTTTAAACACCAGATTCTGCCAATCAACGGTCGGTTGTGAAGCAAACGCTGAAAAATCCTGACCAAATCCATCTTGTTGGTATTTAATATACTGCGCTGTGTTCAACACATCAAATAATTTATTCTTAGGTGCAGCCTGAACACCTACATAACCATCGTAAGTTAAGACGGCTACTCCGGCTTTGCCCCGCTTAGTAGTTACTAATATAACTCCGTTGTTTGCACGGGCGCCATAAATAGCAGTAGCAGAGGCATCTTTCAATACATCAATACTTTCAATATCGCTTGGATTGAGACCAGCTAAAGGGTTCGATTCAGTTGCACTTGATGTGTTCACTTGTATTGTGCTTGTGTTTGTTGCAACGGGCACTCCATCAATTATCCAAAGCGGCTGGTTATTACCGGCAGTACCAATACCACGGATTCTAACTTCGATGGGAGCGCCAGGGTCGCCGCTACGATTGGTTACATTAACGCCTGCTATACGACCAGTCAAAATCTGATCAGGGCTTGTAAATGGCTTATTCGCAAAATCTTTTTTGGAAATGGATCCTACAGCGCCTGTTAAATCGGCTTTTCTCTGTGTTCCGTATCCAACTACCACTACGTCATTTAACCTATCTGCCTGTGTTACTAAAGTAACATTTACTAAATTTTTTCCATCTGTTCTGGCTTCACTTGTAGTAAAACCCACAGAAGAAAATACAAGTATTGCCTTTTCGGTAGCATCTACTGAGTAATTTCCTTCAGCATCAGTTTGTGTGGCAACTTTAGTGCCCTTCACCATTACCGTTACATTAGAAATTCCATTCCCTGCTTCATCCACTACTTTACCTGCTACCTTTCTGTTTTGAGAAAATGCATTAGTGGTAAAAAAAATGAGCAGCGTACTAAATAAAAATAGACGTAAGACGTTTAAGGGATTTTTCACATTCATATAGCATTTGTTTTGTTGGTGATTTTGATAAAGCTTGCTAACATTGCTGCTAAAAGCTTTTCTTGAAGCCAAGTTAGGGTATTATTTATAAAAACCAACTCGTCAGTTGGTTCACAATTTTATAACTGTTACGCAAACGTTTGCATTATTAACGCAAACGTTTGCTTAAAATTTCTTTATTTCTTTTACCCTGGTACTGGTAGATTCTACCGGTGAGATTTTACTGAACCAAGTGCAAACTAAAGCAGTTAACCAAAATGGGTAATTTGGAACGATATTAAGCTGAGGATTTGTTTGATGACAAGAAATAAAAAAATATTGATTCATCTTTTTTCATCTAAATTATAGGAACGTAGCAAACCGTTTTCTGCAAATACAATACAAAGTATTTGCACACATCGCCTTCCTGCAACAGGTATTGCTTTTTACGCAGCTTTTTAGGGATAAAATACGTTTTAATCAAACCCTGTTCATCAACAGTAAGTACCACCTTTTCTTTTACATGAGTAAAAAATATTTGAAACATGTGCTAAAAATAGGCCCTTTTGCCCTGCCCTTCAGGACAGGGACTATGAAAAACAAAAATAACCCGGGCTTTAGCCCAAAACAAGCAGGGCTAAAGCCCACAAATAAATGTATAAATTTTATCCTTGCCCTGAAGGGCAGAGCAACTGACTTGCACCTACTTTAGCTGATACACCCTTACATAATCCACTTCAAAATTTTTCGGGAAATTTGTTTTACTGGGATCACCTCCATTTTGCCCGCCGATAGCAAGATTGAGCAACATATAATGTGGTTGTTTAAATGGATTAAAACCACTTCCATCCTTGTTTACTAAAACATCAAGGGATACCTTATTCAGTAATTGATTGTCGAGATACAGCGCAATAAAATTTTTCGTCCAGTCCATT
>JBBQEA010000096.1:0-18189 GCA_038320245.1 Chitinophagales bacterium
ATTATGCAGCTGCAAATAATTTTAATTTGATTATTTCATTGGACTGTGGTATTAAGTCCATAGAGCTAGTTGCTTATGCACATGAGCTTACAATCGATTTTATAATTTGTGATCACCACCTTCCTGATGAAGAATTACCCATTGCTGTAGCCATTCTTAACCCAAAACAAATTGATTGCTCCTATCCTTACAAAGAGCTTTGTGGCTGTGGTGTTGGCTTTAAATTAATAACAGCGCTTGCAAAAAAATACAGCGTTCCTGACGAGCTATATTATTGCTACCTCGATTTATTGGCTACTGCAATTGCTGCCGACATTGTGCCTATGACTGGTGAAAACAGGATCATGGCTTACTTTGGGCTTGAACGAATCAACAATGCACCATGTGCAGGAATAAAGGCCTTGATGCAACTGGCATCACTGCAAAAAAAATTAACCATTAGTACCGTGGTATTTGTAATTGCCCCGAGGATAAATGCAGCTGGCCGAATGGATGATGCAAAAAAAGCAGTTCAATTATTTATTGAAAAGGATTTCACAAAAGCGCTTGCACTGGCCGAGTTACTCCATAGTGATAACTTTGACAGAAAAGAGGCTGATACCACTATTACCGAGGAAGCGCTGGCGATAGTAGCCAATGACCCGGAACAAAAAAACAGAAACTCTACCGTAGTTTACAAAGAACATTGGCATAAAGGTGTAGTTGGGATTGTTGCAAGCAGGCTGATTGAAACTTACTTTCGACCCACTATTGTACTTACCAGGAGCGGCGATATTGCTGCGGGCAGCGCAAGAAGTGTTCCGGGGTTTAATCTTTACGAAGCCATCCATGCCTGCAGGGAGCATTTGCTAGGGTATGGAGGACATTTTGCTGCCGCAGGTATGTCTTTACTGCCGGAAAATATTCCGGCCTTTAGTTTGCTATTTGAAGAGGTTGTAACAAGCCTAATTGAACCTGATATGCTTATCCCGGAAATCATTATTGATACGGAGGTTTCTTTCTCTAACATTACTCCCTCATTTTACAATATCATATGCCAGATGGAACCTTTTGGACCAGAAAATATGAGACCTGTTTTTATTGCTTCAAATGTTACAGACACTGGCTATTCCAAGGTTGTAAAAGAATTACACATTCGCTTTGTGCTTACCCAAAATGGAAAAACTTTTACGGGTATCGCTTTTAATTTAGCTGAAAAATTTATTCTTGTTCAATCTAAAAAGCCTTTAGATATTGTATTCACCCTTGATGAAAATGAATGGAACGGCAATACAACTTTACAATTAAAAATCATTGATATCCGGCTTACTGAAAGAGCCATCGCCGGAGCCTGATACCCAATCATGAACATTCTAGCCTACATCAGATATTATTTTTATCTTGGAATTAACTGGAACTGGAAAATAGCTACTATTTTGATAAGGCAGGAAATATGGGGCGAAAAAAAATATGGCATTAATACTACAGGAGCTGATGAATTAAAAAAACTTTCGCAACAAGATATCGACATATCACACGCCACTATTTACATGCCGGTTAGCTATGTTTTATTAGAAAACATTTTCAACCAACTGCCTGTAAATCCACGAAAACATTTCCTTGATATTGGATGCGGAAAAGGAAGAGCTATTTGCGTGGCAGCTAACAACGGTTTTAGAAAAATTTCCGGCGTAGATTTTTCTACATTATTGTGTGAGATGGCTTCCGAAAATATAATTGCTGTGCAGCAAAAATATCCTGCGGTTGAATTTGCAGTTACAAATAAAAATGTACTTGATTACGATATCCCCGGCGACGTAGACTGTATTTTTCTATTTAATCCTTTTGATGAAATGATGACGGAAAAAGTAGCTAATGCCGTAAAAAAAAATCTTGAATTTACTCCAAGATTTTTACAGATAGTTTATGCCAACCCCTTGTATAAAAAGGCTTTTGAAGATATTGGTTTTACAGAAGTTTACTACAGTAAAACGATGAATTATTTTGAGGTATCAATTTTAAACTTCCGGTATTGAAACCAATACCGGAAGCAAAATTTTTTTTATGCTGTAACTGAAGCCTCTTCCTTTTTACTGGTATCCAGCAATTCAACACTTCTGTTTATAAAACTGGTTAAATCGTTACCCTTTAATAAATCCTGCGAAAGCAACGCAAGATCTGATAAATTCCTCACAAGTTTTTCCTGCTTTGTTTGATCTGTTTCGGATAATATGGAACTATAAATAGGATGGTTACCATTTACAGTTAGTGTTACCTCATCGGGCATATTTGCATAGAAAGCAGCCATGCCACCACCTGCAGCACCCATATCTTTCATCCTTCGCATTTGCTCTGGCCTTGTAGCAACTACTGGTGCGGTAGTTACACTTAAACCTTTCACTTCAACAGTTATATGCAATGCAGCATGCTGTTGCTCAAACAATGTTTTTAATTGCTCTGTATCTTCTTTACTTAATACACTTTCTGTATGGTCGGCTTTATCAATCAGATTGTCTGCAATGTCTGCATCTACCCGTGTAAATTGCACATTGTCCCACTTCATCTCCATTGTATTAATAAATGCAGCATCTACCAATGTTTCTGCTTTTACTACTTTGTATCCTTTAGCTACAGCGGCTTGTATAAAAGCATCTTGCTGTATAGGATTGGTGGTGTACAAAATAACCTGCTTACCATCTTTGTTTTTTTGCAGTGTTTCAGTAGCAATTTTGTACTCTTCTAATGTGTAAAATTTAGAAGGAATAACAGTATCTAAACCATCCGGATTAGGCAGGATAGCTGCATCTTCCATAATCAAAAACTTATTGGCTTTTTATAAGAATTTGTCATCAGTCATCATACCATACTTCACAAACAAACCAAGACTTTCCCATTTATCTTCAAAAGCTTTACGGTCATTTTTAAAAATTTCGTCTAACTTATCCGCTACTTTTTTGGTGATATGTGAATTTATTTTTTTCACATTAGGGTCGCCCTGCAGGTAACTGCGACTTACGTTTAATGGAATATCCGGACTGTCGAGTACGCCCTGCAAAAGCATCAAAAATTCTGGTACAATATCCTTTACTTCATCCGTTACAAAAACCTGGTTACTGTACAATTGAATTTTGTCCTTTTGTATTTCATAACTCTGCTTAATTTTTGGAAAGTATAAAATACCGGTAAGGTTAAAAGGATAATCAACATTTAAATGAATCCAGAATAATGGTTGCTCATTAAAGGGATACAATTCTTTATAAAAATTCTGGTAATCTTCTGTGGTAAGTTCAGCTGGTTTTTTGGTCCAGGCTGGTGTTGGATTATTAATTTGCTTGTCTTCAAAAAAGATAGGCACTGCTAAAAACCGGCAAAACTTTTCAAGAACAGTACTTATTCTTACCGGCTCTAAAAACTCTTTACTTTCTTCATTCAGGTACAAAACAATATCAGTACCTCTATCAGCTTTTTCAACATCAGTTAAAGAAAATTCAGGGCTTCCGTCACACTCCCATTTTACAGCTTTTGAATCTTCTTTAAACGATTTAGTAATTACCTCTACTTTTTCACTCACCATAAAAGAAGAATAGAAGCCCAATCCAAAGTGCCCAATGATATTGTTTTCATTCTGGCCTTTGTACTTTTCTAAAAACTCTTCTGCTCCACTAAAAGCCACCTGGTTCAGGTATTTATCTACCTCTTCTTCCGTCATACCAATTCCTTTATCAGAAATGGTTAATGTCTTTTTTTCAGCATCAATTTTTATATCAATGCGTAAATCACCCAGTTCTCCTTTGGCCTCACCTAAAGATGACAAAGTTTTTAATTTTTGAGTAGCATCCACAGCATTACTCACGAGTTCTCTTAAAAAAATGTCATGTTCACTGTATAAGAATTTTTTGATAATGGGGAAGATATTCTCCGTTTGTACCCGTATTTTTCCATTTTGCATAGTTGAATAATTTTACTTGCATCTTACAAAATCAATGCCATTGGAGGGTTTGCTGACAAGCTGACAAACTACTCTTAACTAAGATGATCGAATTGACAAACACATAAATCGATTTATACCATGTAAAAAGGCCCCGCAATAGCAGGGCCTTTTACAAAAACAATCATATTTTAGTTACCAGACACTTTGATATTATCTAATTGCCAGGTTGTTGTTTTATCGCTTGCAGATCCTGTTGGATCAGCGCCTTCATATTTAAAGGCTACATAAATAGTTCCGCTGTAGCTGTTTAAACTTACGTCGCCAGATGAAGTAAAGGTAGCAGGGTATCCTGTTGCTGAACCTGCTGAAAAAGCAGCTGTTAGTTCCGTCCAGGTAACACCTGTTGCCCATGGATTGCCAGTGCCTGTAAAATTTGAAGAAACCAATACTTTTAAGGTAGCCCCATTTGCAAAACCAGCTTTTGTTTCAAAGTTTAGGGTTTTGTTAGCAAAGCTTCCAAGGTCGATGCCTTTGGTAACCAACCAGGATGTTACAGTTGCCTGTGCACTTCCAAAAGCAGACATTTGAGCGTATTTATTAACGGGTGTTCCAAATGAACGGCCAAAATATTTCTGCGTTCCAACCTCTGGTAAATTTGTCCAGCCAGTTATTGCAATGGCATTGTATGGTGAAGCTGCAGGTACAACCTGAGACTCGAAAGTTTCGTTTAATAAATTGCCGGTACCTGTACCAGTACCACCGCCACCGCCTCCGCCACCTGCAGTACAACGTGGGCCGTTAAAGTTAAGATCGCTTGTATCACGTATGGTTAACTGCTTGGTACTGCCAAAAACTGTATAAATAGAAACAATTGAACCGTTTCCGTTGGGTACGCCGATAGCAGCAAAATCTGCATAACCGCTGTTACGCAGGGTTACTGAATTTGCACTGCAATCTTTTAAAATAAAGTTCGCTGTTCCCGGTGGATTGGTAGAAGCATTGGCATATGTTTTACTGGTGTCTGCAGCAGCAAATTCATAATTATTTAATTTAATTAAAACATTCTGCAGGGTATCCTGCATGTTGGTACTCAGCTGATCGATCGTTACATTTTTTGGAACCAATACATTTCCGGAAGTACCTTTTACAATGTATTGGTTAAAAATTGCAGAGGGGATAGTTAACAGGTTAGCTGGCGTTACAGTCATATCTGCACCACCTCCTAATTGAATTAATTTGTTATAATCTCCCAGGTACAGTCCATTACATTTTACAAAAACCTCCTGCCCGATAGGGTAGATAGTATATAAGCTGCTGCCTTCCATCCGTATTAAAATACCACCCGTTTCATCCTGTATTACAATACTTTTAAAAAGATTACCACTCTTGTCATCGCCATTTACAATTCCCCTGATTATAAGATCAGTTTTTATCTGGTCAATGTTTCCAGAAACTGTGTGTAAAGCCTTTAATTGTCTAATGGTTGTATTGGCTTTAATATTTGGAGCAACATATGCTGGTGGCGCATCAAATTGCTTTGTACAAGAACTGTTGATTGTTACTAAAGCAACAACAAATATTATTGCGGTAAGTGAGGTTTTAATTATTTTATTCATGGTTGAGCGTATTATTTTTAGCTAAAATTATTGGTGGTTATTATTAAAATCTGAGGGATATACTTGAATTAAATGTGGTACCGTAAGCGAAGAATTTTTTTGCCGGAAACTTATCTAAATCCTTACCTGCAAAATCAAAACGAAGTTGTTCATATCCTCCTGAAACAATATTCGTATTGTTTAAAATGTTGCTAACTCCAAAATTAAAGGCAAGGAATGTACGTTTACTTAAACTCTTAAATCTTTTATTCAGTAACCAGGAGTATCCTGCAAATGCATCTACAGAAAACTGAGATTTCAATTTTGTTTGGTCAAGAATCTGATGCCAGGTGTAGGAGTTTTCTTTAACCCCATCTACGGCAGCAGGTGTTCTTCTTATAGGATTAAAGTCGAGCCACATCTGATCGAAATAATTTACATTAAGGTTTATATACCAGAATTTAGGAGAACGATAATTTAACCCAACGCTGTATGCTTCCTGTGGTGTTGCAACATAAAAGTTTTTAGAATAAATAGTTTCCTTCGAAATTACTGATGCTGTATTATCTGCCGTAACAGTGGCATTTTGCCTTGTATTGTAGCGGAATCTTCCAATTGCTGCTGCAGCATTTAATGTTAAGCCTTTGTATAAAATTACTTCGGCACCCAGCTCTACTCCCATATGTTCTTTGCCAATATTGCTAAGGGCATAATTCACAAAACTTCTGGTTGCATCATTGTAAAAAGTTAATACATTAACCTGGTCTTTAAATTTGGTATAATAACCGGTAGCCCTGAATTTAACAGTTGGTGCAATTAAAACATAACCGCCTTCTATTGAAGTTATTTTCTCAGATTTAAGAGAATCCTGAATAAAATCTCTTGAACGTGGGGCCAGATAAGCATTTTCGAAAAAAGGTGCTTTTGTTGTGTAAGATGCATTCACAAAAAAATAATTACCTGTATTGATCTTATAAGTTAACCCGCCTTTAAATGAATAATTAAAGAATTCGTGCGTTGCCGACTTTCCAAATGAGTTGTCAGGGAAAAGGCCCGCTTTTACATTACCTTCTCTCCAAAAACGGGTATAGGAATGTTCTGCTGCAACAAAGAAATCAAGGCTATGGAATTTAACAACCGTTTGTGCCCAGGCCGATGTCTTTTGAATATCTATATTATAATCATATCCAAACTTGTCTCCTGCTCTTAAAATACGGTTGGGCCTGTTTAAATCATTTTGAGAAGCCAAGGGATCACTACGAAAATCTCTTTCTGCAAATTGATTTACATCTATATAAAAGGATCCTCCTAAAAGATCATTTACTTTTTTATAGTAGTTATTTTTTTGTGCTTCATAGGTTAATCCTGCAGAAATATCTACGTGCTTATTTACTGATGTGTTGTAAGTAGTATTTAAATTAAAACGCTTGGTATTAATTACTCTTTCTTCCAAAATATATAAAGATCGTCTGCCACTCACAGTATTACCCGGAATACCATTTGCATTGTTAATAGTTGCATTGCTGAGGTAGTTTACATTATATAAATTATCCCAATTTACCTGCCGCAGATTTACGTCTTGCAAAAATGCAAGGTTTGCTTGTGCCTTTTGAGCAGGGTCATCATAGTAACTCGGTAAATAGCGGTAATAATCCGGTCTTGGATCAGGCGCATGGTACCAGTCTAAACCAGTTGTACTGCGGTTACCTGTTGTGTAAGATGCGGCTGTTAAAAGGCTTGTTTTGGGGCCAATTTTCCAATCATGTGTTAATATGCCAAAAGGCTGAAATGACCTTGCCACACTGACATTTCTTTTTTTGCCATTTTGGTATCCCCAATATGGATTGTAATAATTGGTGCCGGCAATATCCCTGATTTCATCAACTGATGAACCCTGGCGCCCATTTTCTGTTGGTGTTGCAAACGCTACAAACGATATGGTATGTCTTTCGTTTATCTTTTTATCTACCCCTGTATAAAAAGACCAGCCATTATAATAAGTACCGTCTGTAAACCCTTCATCTGCCCAACGGCGTGAACCTGAAATACTAAATGCCCATCCTTTTTTATTAAACCCCGTTGAGTGTGTTACTGCAAACTTGTGTACGTAGTTGCGGTTAGATAATGAATAGCTTATATTGGTTTGCCTGCGTTGTTTAAATGCTCGTGTATCTATAAAATTAGCACCACCAATATTGCCAAAACCCATTGTGCTGGTTTGTAAGCCATAGGTATTTTGTCTGTTTCGGAGCACATCATTTAGGCCTCCCCATAAGCCAAATGGGGTAAATCCGTTATCAAGATTTTCCATTGGCGCACCATTCATGTAAGTACCATATAAGTCTGCATCATATCCCCGCAGCCTAAATCTTACAGCATTAAAATTAAAACTTGCTGCCCTGTGAAATGGATCTCTGCCTGCATTTGCCTGTGATGAAATGTTTTGGGCACTGCCATCCTGGTTATCATTTTCATCTAATGAAACAACAGGGATGTTGTCAAGCAGGCTACTCTTTGCTTCATCTGCAAGCATTGAATCACCCATTAAAATAAAAGTAGTGTCTTTGTTTGTTTTTTCCTGTGCAAATGTTGGATATGCAAGGCATAATAATAACAAGGATGTAAAAAAAAGTGGTTTTGTAGTAAGCATGGTAGTTATGTTAAAAAGAGAACAAACTTAGAGGTAATTTCTTAAAATAAACTACATCCATTTTAGGTAACATTTTAATAATTATGAAATTTTAAAAAAATTCAAGGCTGCAACATAAGGAAAATTATTTACAACAATTGTATTTACCTTCATCGAAATTATTTTGCATGAAAAAGAAAATTGCTCAGGTTTTATTGATTATTACGTTGGCTACGGCTTCAGAAAAAGTATTTGCATGGGGAAAAACAGGGCATGAATTAGTGGCTCAAATAGCCTTTCATTTTTTAGACGATTCAACTAAAAATTTAATACAGGATTATTTAGGCAACCTTAGTATTGAAGAAGCTGCCAATTGGATGGATGATAGTAAAGGCAATACGTATTACAATTACATGAGAACATGGCATTACCTGGATATGGAAAAAGGAGAAAAATACACAGGATCATCTGAAAGAAATATTCTTACTGTTTTACATTCAGCCATTACGGAATTAAGAACCTATAAAACTATTAAGAAAAAAGATGTAAAAAGAGACCTGCTGTTAATATTTCATTTAATAGGCGACTTGCACCAACCCTTACATTGTGGCTATGCCATAGATAAAGGAGGAAACACTGTTGAAATAAAATCTCCATTTGTATCTGGTAATCTCCACAGCGTTTGGGATACCCAAATTCTGGAATATAAAAATATAGGATTGGACTCTTGTTTGGAAATATATAAAACTTACGACGATAAAACTATTGCCAGCCTAAATAAGATTGATGAATTAAAGTGGATGTACCAATCCCGGTCTTTATTAGATACTGTTTATAGCTTTCAGGATAATTTTCTCGACAAGGGTTACATTGATAATAATTCAAGAATAATAAAAATCCAATTACTTACCGCCGGTCTTAGATTGGCCAGTGTGTTGAGAGAAGTTTTCGCTAGTTGATATTTTACAGATAATAGTAGCCTGAACACAAGCTGATGGCTACCTCTATTTTGAAAGAAATTTACCGATAATTAATGCAGCATTTGCGGATGCATTACCACCAGCACCTAATAATTGTTTGAGCGCTTTATAGTCATCCTGTAATTGCCCTTGCCGGTTTTTATTGTTCAGTAATTCATGTAGCTCCTTTTCAATATTTTCGGGAGTTAGTTCATCTTGAATCAACTCTTTTACCACTGGTTTATCCATTATCAAATTTACCAGACATATATATTTAATGGTAATCAAACGCTTTGCAATTGCATAAGAAATTGCGCTGCCTTTGTAACAAACCACTTCCGGTACCGCAAACAGCGCCGTTTCTAAAGTAGCGGTGCCGCTTGTAACCAACGCTGCACTTGCTTTTGACAATAAGGAATACGTACTATCACTTACTGCCTGCACATTAGAATGATCTTTTAAAAAATCATCGTAAAAAGCGGCTTCAATACCCGGTGCTTTAGCTACTACAAAACGGTATTCGGGAAATTTATTTGCAACAGCAAGCATAATAGGAAGCTTCGTTGTAATTTCTTGTTTTCTGCTGCCGGGTAGTACAGCAATAATTTTTTCTTTAGCAAAAGTTGAGTCATGCTCTTTAAATGAATCTATTACCTGTACCAATGGATGACCAACATAGTCCACCTCGTACTGCCATTTTGCATAAAAATCTTTTTCAAAAGGAAGTATCACCAGCATTTTATCTACATGCTTTTTTATTCCTTTCACCCTATTCTCTTTCCATGCCCAAACTTGTGGGGAAATGTAATAAATTACTTTAAAACCTTGTTGCTTTGCCCATGCGGCCATGCGTAAATTAAAGCCGGGGTAATCAATTAAAATCAGGGCATCGGGCTGATGCTGTAGTATATCAGTTTTACAAAAAGATAAATTATTGAAGATGGTTTTAAGGTTCATCACTACCTCAATAAAACCCATAAAGGCAAGTTCGCTGTAATGCTTTACCAAACTGGCACCGGCTGCTTCCATCTTATCTCCACCCCAGCATCTGAAAGTGGCTGTACTATCCAGCAATTTTAATTCCTTAATCAAATTACTGCCATGCAAATCGCCACTTGCCTCACCTGCTATGATGTAATATTTCATTTGTCAAAAATAGGTGGTATTGTTATATCAATTTGCAATGAGAGGGTATGGTTTAGTTAGTTTAGTAATTGAGTGGTATTAAAATCATTCGTTCATTAATGTGTAGCCGTTTAGTAGTTTAGAGGAAGCACCTCATGACAAACAATTAATAAATAACTGCTGATTCAGTTATTGCTTTAGGACGTACTCTTTTTGATAATAGCAGCCTGTATTTTTTCAAAAATAAAAAGATAGCCCAGCAATAATAAAGGTAAAAGCAACAGCAAGGAAAACGACTTCCAGGTAGATTTGTTGGTTAAGAAACGATAGAATTCATTTTGTTTTTTGGGATTGGCTTTTAAATAAGCAACTGCACTGCCAGGTGTGGCAATTATATTTCCATTTTTATCCAATACAAAATAAGATGGATAACCTGTAACAGGTAACTTTTCGGCTACTAGCTGTCCGCCTCCTAAATTTAAAATACTATCTGTTGGTACCATCAGGTGCTGCCAGCCAGGAACTGGCCTTGATAAAAAAGCAAGCCTTGTGTTGGTAGTATCAAAAGCCTGTTTCCACAAAGGAAATTTATCTATCGACATACTGATAATTTTAACCGGTTGCGTTGCACTTTTAATGGCATTTTCAAACTGCATCATTTCTTCTATACATTCGGGACAGTTTTTAAACCAAAAATCGATGATGGTAATGGGCGATTGAGCAAAATTGAGTGGCACCCTATTTCCATTGGTATCTATCCCGTAGCTAAATGGAAATTTTTTACCCACCTGTGCATCAATAGCTGCTCTTCTTTTTTGCGAACGTATCTTTTTAACCAGGAATAAACTGTACAGTGATACCAACAAAAAAGGAATGAATAAAACATATTTTAAAATAGCAATAGATTTTGCGGAAAACATGTGTACTAATTAGATAATAAATATTTTTGAGCTGAAACAGGAAACCCTCTCTAGAAGAGCGTTGTTTTATTCGTATAAATTGTTAGCATCGCATGCAGCCAATTCAATAAATAGCAGCGCTAATTTTTCAGTTACTGCTTTAAAATATTGAGCTCCTTTTTCTTTAGTTGCGTGGTGAGGATTCCCAACACCTGTATCCTCGGTTATTTGCGACCACTTCCTTTCTGCCCATACCCATTTTTCTTTAAATGATTGCATGGCCATCTTCCGTTCTTTACCATCGCCTGCATCGGTAAGCGGTAACACCAGTTCCGGTCTTAAATATAGTAGCAAACTGGTTTCCATTTCATCTGCATGATCACCTTCCTGTTGAAAGAACAATGTTTTATCTACCGCCTGAAACCAATTACAGGTAGTTAAAAACATTGCCGGAAAACGAAGACCAAGCTCCCGTAGCAATGTTTTAAAATCGTTGCCGCCATGGCTGTTTACAATTAACAATTTAAAAATACCCTGCCTGTTGAGAACGGTAATTATATCATCTAATATAGCGAGTTGCGTGCTTGGGTTAAGGTTTATATCCAGGGTAATATCAGCTTGTCCTGTGTTAACGCCAAAAGGAACTGTGGGCAATACCATTATTTTGGCTCCTGCTTCCCATGCAATTTTTGCTGCTGCTGCTGCAATAGTATCTGCTTCGATAATATCAGTTCCATAAGGCAAATGATAATTGTGCGCCTCCGTAGCACCCCAGGGCAGTATGGCCAGTTCTACTGGTGTTACTTTAATTTGCTTCCAATTTGCTTCTGCTAAAATATAAGGTCTCATTAATTTGTGATTTATGAATTTTAAATTGTGAATTTTTGATTTTTGACTTGGGATTACGGCCTTCACAGGTTTTCGCCCTTTGCCCATTGCCCATTGACCATTGACCATTGCCCATTGACCATTGCCTATTGCCCATTGACCATTGCCCTTTCACCACAATCAAATTAAAGTTAAAATAAATTTGCAGGAAATCCGTTATTAATAGCATCGTATATTTGCAATACGTAAAATGGATGCATCAATAAAAAAAATTTTATGAAAAAAATTCTTGTTTTCGCCTTGTTTATTATTACCGCATTAGTAGTATTTACTTCTTGTAACACAAGCAGACGTGGTACCGGTTGTCCCATGAGCGATAAGATTATCCATTAAAAAAGCATACCACATTACATGAATTGGATTGAATTAACAAAGGAAGGTCAGCTGGACACCCTAAAGGAAAACTCCAAAAATAAAGCGCAGGTTATCTTTAAACATAGCACCCGTTGCTCCATCAGCAGTGTTGCCAAAAGCAGGCTGGAACGAGGTGTTACGCCGCAAGATGTTGATTTTTATTGCCTCGATTTAATTCAACATAGAAATATTTCAGCAAAAATCGCTGCAGATTTTGATGTATTCCATGAATCTCCCCAAATACTTATTATAAAAAATGGTAGTTGCATTTATGATGAAAGCCACTCTGGCATTTCCATGGATGATATTACAGAACAGGTAGAAAAAGTCTAATTTAATTCTTCACTTTTTTTTTACAAACCGCTTGGCTTGATTTGTCAATAGCCCGGTATTTTACTAAATGGCTTTTATTTTAAGCGTATGCTGCATTGTAATATTTATAATGAAAGCAGGTTGCTTAATCCCTTAAATTAATAGCACTAAAAAATAAAACAGATTTTTCAATATACACTTTGGGCAACTTTTATTATTGTACATCGCCTCACAATAATCTAAAAGCTGATACATTCCATTTAGACCCACTATCTGCCTTCCATCACAAAGGAATACTTAATTTCCTGCCATTCATGCCCTAAAACCTACAGTTTATCCATTTTATTAATAAGTACTGTAACTTTTTTTATTTTTTTGCGTAATACATCCTCAACAAAAGAAAATATTGCAATGACCAGACTTTTTATATTTACAGCATTTTTACTGTATACCCTAGCTGCAACAAGTTTTGCTCAAAATACCGCTTCAATCAAGGGATATGTACAGGATAAAAACAACAAGCCCCTGCAATCTGTTTCTATTTCTTTGTTAAGATTAAAAGATTCTGCCTTGCTAAAAACAGCCATTACAGATGCCAACGGCAATTTTGAAATTAATACAAATAAAGAAGGAAGTTTTCTGCTGCGCTATTCCATGGTGGGTTTTCAAAAAACTTTTATTGCCTTACCCGAATTTAAATCAGGTGAAAAAATTACAGCAGCCAATACTACTTTACAACCTGCAAGCAGTAATTTAAAAGAGATAACTGTTATCAATAAAAAACCTTTGATAGAAGTAAAGGCAGACAAGACTGTATTTAATGTAGAAGCCAGCATAAATGCAACCGGCAGCAATGCATTGGAACTGTTGCAAAAAAGTCCTGGTATGCAGGTAGATAATAATGAAAACATTAGCATGAAGGGTAAAACCGGGGTAAAGGTTTACATAGATGGAAAAATGATACAGTTAAACACCAAAGACCTGGCAGATTATTTAAAAAGTATCAACAGCAACGATATAGAAGCAATTGAAATGATTAGTAACCCAAGTGCAAAATATGACGCAAGCGGAAATGCGGGCATAGTAAATATCCGTTTAAAGAAAAACAAAAAGTATGGCACCAATGGCAGTATCAATGCAGGTCTTGTACAGGGTATCACTACAAAGGGAAATGGATCTGTCAATCTTAATTACCGGGATAAAAAAATAAATCTGTTTGGCAACGCCGGATTTAACAGCGGTACCTACGAAAATAAAATGGATTTATACCGCAAACAAAACGATACCCTGTACGATCAGAAAAGCATTAATACTGATAACAGACAAAGCACTAATATAAAAGCAGGTGCTGATTTCTTTATAAATGCAAAACATACGATTGGTATAATGGCCAGCAGTAATTTCAGTAATAATGAAGGAAAAAATGTAAGCAATACACCCATCACTTATTTACCAACCAATACATTTATTAAAACTTTACAGGCATTTAATACTACGCCAGGTAATCGTACCAATGCTAAATTCAATATCAACTATCGTTATATTGATACCATTGGCAGAGAAATTAATTTTGATGGAGACTATGGCTTTTTTAGAGGCACCGGCACCAGTTATCAACCAAACAATTACTTGAATGCCAACAACCAGTTGTTGTACAATATAACCAACAGAAACAACACACCAACTGATATTGATATTTATACAGCAAAAATTGATGTGGAGCAAAATTTAGGTAAAGGCAAACTCGGCTATGGGGCTAAAACTTCTTTTGTAAATACCCGAAATACTTTTGATTTTTTTAATGATAATAATTTGGGGATACCGGAAAAAGTATTGTCCAAAAGCAATGGCTTTAAGTACACAGAAAATGTAAATGCTGCATACGTAAATTACCAACAACAACTAAATGAGCAATGGAGCCTTCAAGCCGGCCTTCGTTTAGAGCAAACCAACAGCAAGGGTATACTGACAAGAGCTGATGGAATAGTGCAAGCAGATAATACAGTAAAAAGAAATTACCTGGATTATTTTCCATCTACTGCATTAACCTACAACATCAATAAAAACAACAGCCTCAACCTAACCTACAGCCGCAGGATAGACCGGCCAACGTACCAGGATCTTAACCCATTTGAGAATAAGCTGGATGAATTAACCTACCAAAAGGGTAACGCATTTCTGCGACCACAATACACGGATAACATTGAACTTACCCACACATTTATGGGCTCTATTAATACATCCATTGGTTATAGCTACGTAAAAGACTATTCAACAATGGCAACGGATACTACAAAAAATGCCACTTTTATCCAAATGAAAAACTTAGAACGCCAACAAATTTACAGTTTCAATATTGGCGCTGCCACACCTTTCAAAAGCTGGTGGAATGGGTATGTTAATTTTTGGTATAATTACCAAACTTTTAATGGGGTTGTTGGTGTAAATAAAATTAACACGCAGGTTTCTATGTATGGTGCCTACCTGCAGCAAACATTTAATTTAGGAAAAGATTATTCTGCAGAAATTAGTGGGTCATACAATGGCCCCGGCGTATGGGGAGGTACCTGGAAATCTCAGGCACAAGGTGGTTTGGATATTGGTTTTCAAAAGCAATTGTTACAGAAGAAAGCTTCCATAAAAATCTCGGCAACAGATATATTGTTTACGCAACCCTGGACGTCTATAAATGATTTTGGAGGCGTCTATATAAAGGGTAGTGGATCGTGGGAAAGCCGCACACTGAGGCTTAGTTTTAATTGGCGCTTTGGCAGCAGCCAGATTAAAAAATCGAGAGATAGAAAAACAGGTTTAGAAAGTGAAGCCAGCCGAATAAAAAGTTAGTTAGTTTCTCAGTTATCAATATATAAACATCCTCCTTTTTAGGGGGAGTTTTTTTACAACTGTTTTATTTGTATTCGTATTCAAAGTATCCCAGCAAAATATTTTCTTTAGAAAAACACTTTTCAATAATTCTTTGGCCTTCATCGCCATAAACATACTGCCAGCTATAGTAATCACCAGACATGCCTTCTTCTATTGCAACCATTTTTATAAGCTGGTTCTGCCGGTTGTATTCAAAAATAAAATCAGGCTTTAGAGCGCCTTTAACAGCATTGAATTTTACAATATCTGTAAGGCGGTTTTTATCATCATAATAATAATAAAAATGTTTGCCGTTACTACCCGGCTCTATTTCGTCGGTGATGTTGCCCTTTTCATCCTGCAAAAAATCAATTAATGCAGAATCCTTACCATTTCTAATACGAAGCATTTGAACAGGCCGGTTTTTGTCATCATACTTATATTGATGCACTTCAATTAAACTGGTTGCAAAATCGTCGTCAAAAGAATGCGACCGGGAGGTTATTTTTATAATATTACCTTTTGCATCATACTCATACTGGCTGGCAGATACGGCCATATCGGAGCTATCTATCGATTGCTGTAGTAATCCATTTTCATTATAACTGGCGGTAAGTATTGACCGGCCGCTGATATAAGATTTGGTATATGTTTCAATCAGCCTGTAATTTTTAGTAATTTTCTTTTCACAGAAAAACCCTTCGCTTTCGCTGCGGTCTCCTTCAAAACTATGAACAATCACTTTTTTAATCTTTAATTCCTGCAGCAGATTTTTCTCTTTTAATGCTTGCTTATTACTTACAATGTCTTTGTGATAATACTGTGCCTGCAGGCTGTTTTGCAGCATACCAGCTATTATACAACCTGTCAGAAAAAAATACTTCTTCATACTATTCTTCATTTTTAATAAATAAACGACTAAAATAATTACGGGATAATCGGCACGCAAATTATGCCAGGAAAAGCAGCCAATATTATTTTGACTATTTTTAACAAAATTACTGTTTAGTGAGCCACTTAAAGGATAGGGAAGCATTTTTTCTTTTTTGAAAATTGATTCACGGATTTTTTATGGCTGGCCAATTTACACCACGCTTAATCTAACTATTTTTTTAGCAATTAAATATTTATGTCTTCAACAACCGAATTAGCCTTTACCCGATTGGTAAATATAATGGACGAACTAAGGGAAAAATGCCCCTGGGATAAAAAACAAACCATTGAAACCCTTCGCCAGCTTACCATTGAAGAAACCTACGAATTAACTGATGCCATTAGTGAAGGAGACTGGAAAGGCATTAAAGAAGAGTTGGGAGATATTTTACTCCACCTTGTTTTTTATGCTAAAATTGGTACCGAACAGAACCAGTTTACCCTGGAAGAAGTGATTAATGGGGTTTGTGAAAAATTGATTTTCCGACATCCGCACATTTACGGCGATGTAGTGGTAAAGGATGAAGAAGATGTAAAACGAAACTGGGAAAAGCTAAAACTAAAGGAAGGCAAACAATCTGTTTTAAGTGGCGTACCAAAAGCGCTGCCAGCCACAGTAAAGGCAATGCGCCTGCAGGAAAAAGCAAAACAGGTAGGCTTTGAGTGGGAAAACAAAGACCAGGTTTGGGAGAAAGTTGAGGAAGAAAAAAATGAATTGCTGGAGGCCATTGAATCGGGAGACCATTTACACATTGAAGAAGAATTGGGTGACTTATTTTTTTCACTTATAAACTTTGCAAGGTTTTTGCAGTTAGATGCAGAACACGCTTTGGAGAGAACCAATAAAAAATTTATTGACAGGTTTACTAAAATGGAAGCTGCTGCATTATCCAAAGGCAAGGCTTTGCAGGATATGACCCTGGAAGAAATGGATGCCATTTGGAACCTGATTAAGAAAAAGTAGTGTTACGTAGCATTTAAAAAATAATATAAATACGCACCGTTGAAAAGTGATTACTCATTAAAAAGGCTTTTTGTTAATAATAGCTATTTGTTGTTAACTGCTGCATTCTTCTTTACGCTTTCCTTTGTAATAGATAATTACTGGTCGGATAATGCTTCGGCAAATGTTGTAACTAAAAAATTAGCGGCATATATTTTACAGCAGGAAAATGATTTTGATATTGTTGCTGCTGATACAGTACTGATACAAGATGTTTTGAATAAGAATTACAATGAGCAACAACTTAAAACTTTAGCGGAAAAACCTTATTTCCTGTTTGTATACAGCAAAAGCGATTCAGGATTGTACAACATGGTATTTTGGAATAATCAGGTAATTGAGCCAGATGATTTGCTACTTTTCCGACAAACCACAGAAGGGTTTATACAATTGAGCAATGGTTATTATGTGTGGCGAAAAAAAAGCAGTGCCAATTCCATTGCAATAGCATTGATACCGGTAAAATGGAACTATTCTATTACCAATGAGTACCTAAAAAATACTTTTGTAATTGGCAGTGATTTAGAAAACAACTTTACTATTACAGAAAAGGTAAATGACAATGCCATCCGGACGAAAGAAAATAATTTTCTTTTTTCTCTGGAACAAAAAATAGTTACCAGTATTCCACACAACAATATTGTAGCCGCTATCTGTAAAATGATCGGCGGCCTGCTCGTACTGCTATTTATACAAATTGCTGCAATGCTATATGTT
>JBBQEA010000097.1:0-18169 GCA_038320245.1 Chitinophagales bacterium
TAAAACTTCATGAGGCAGTTGGGTTTCGGGTAATTGGCTACCGGGAAAAAATTGGAAAACTAAAAAATAACTGGAAGGACAACCTGATACTGGAAAGAAGAAGTAAAATAGTTGGGGTTGATTAATCATTCTATTTTAACCGGGAACTTAATTTAATAATGAGCGAGACAGAAAATTTAAAATTAAAATCTAAAACATAAAATATCAACATGAAGCGGCTACTATTTTTATTTAGTTTGATGACTTATTTAACGCCATCAATTCAATCCTATGCCTTGCCAACAGATACTGTAAAAATTAGGGCAAATAACCTTAACACAAACTATGCAAAGTACGGTAAGATCAGTTATCTGGTATATAATAAGAAAACTAAGGAAAGCCCTGCAGAAGGACTTTACGTAGTTAATATGGATGTAGCTTCGATACGCTACAACCATCAACCTGCAGTTGCACTTACCCAGCAATGGGATGGCAGAGATACCATTATTCACACTGCATACACCGTTTTGAGCTTTAGCAATTTTTCTACCCGGTTACATCAAACTTATTGGAAAGGCCTGGGCTATTCAACTAAGTTTGACTTTGATTCTAAAAATGTATCCTTCGAAGGAACAGTGGCTGACTCAAACAAGGCAAAAATCACGGAAGCTTTTGAGGCCTCCTTTGCCAGCTATAATCTTAACTGGCATTCAGACTTATTTATTTTTGCACTTTTGCCGTACAAAGAAAACCGGTCTTTTAAAATTAATTTCTATGATCCAGGATTTGGAAAACCCGCAGAAGAAATTTATTCCGTAACA
Organism: Chitinophagales bacterium; assembly: GCA_038320245.1. Classification (GTDB taxonomy): domain Bacteria; phylum Bacteroidota; class Bacteroidia; order Chitinophagales; family Chitinophagaceae; genus Ferruginibacter. The sequence goes on from JBBQEA010000097.1 coordinate 801, forward strand.
GGCAGTGATGTACTCACCACCTATTCAGGAAGAAAAATAAGTTGTTGGGTGATGGAGCATAAAGGAAAATCTGTCGGGAGTTACCAAAAGTTTTGGATTGATAAGAAAGAGCGGATTGTAATAAAAGAAGAAGATCTTTTTAACAACCGTTATCGCTATAAATTAAAACTGGATATTTCGGAAAATAGTTAGTTGCCAAAAAATGTTTTTACTATGAGATCATTATACTTTAGGGAAAAAGGTTCAGCAGAGAATATGCTGGAGTATGGCGATAGAAATATTCCTGATTTGTTGGAGGGAGAAGTAAGAGTGAAAATGCTGGCGAGCCCCATTAACCCTGCCGACTTCATGTTTATTGAAAAAACGTACCGGGTACAACCTGTTTATCCGCAAATTGCGGGTTTTGAAGGAGCCGGTATTATAGTTAATAATGGCGGAGCCAACAACTATCCAATTAACACACTGGTAGCATTTCGCCACAAAAATGCCTGGGCCGAATTTGTGAATGTTCCCAAAAATAAAATCATCTCTTTACCAGCAAATATGCCCGTTGAACAAGCCGCCCAGCTTTCTTTGAATCCATTAACAGCATGGGCGCTATTAGACGAACTGAATGCCGCAGCTGGTGAATGGGTTTTATTGTCTGCGGGTAATTCGGCTGTAAGTAAATTGCTCATTCAATTCGCAAAAAGCCGCCAGGTAAAAACAATTGCAATTGTTAGAGAGGCCGATCAGTATAATGAATTAATTAGGTTGGGTGCATCTGCTGTGGTAAGATCAAATGACGATAATTTAGAAAGGCAAATTATTGAACTGGTAAACAATGAAAAAATAGCAGGTTTTTTAGATGCCGTGGGCGGGGAACTTGCTTCCAGAATCATTGAATTTATTTCTGCAAATAGTATTGTTATACATTATGGCTTATTTAGTGATAAACCAGTAATGTATCATAATGCTAAGGTGATTTTTAAAAACCTTGTGATTAAAGGATTTGGAATTGACGCTTGGATGAGCACTAAAACAGCAGCTGAAATAGAGATGGTTTGGCGACAAATCATTGATGAGGTTATGAATCCCGTTTTCACAATGGAAGTTGCGGGAAAATATTCCCTGAAAGAATTTAAGACAGCTATTTTAGAAAGTAAAACGGCTAAAAGCGGGAAAGTCCTTTTCTGGATGAAATAGTTAAAGCATTGTATGCTACATGCGGTTTGGGCGACGTTTAAAAGGCAATGAAAACAATTTTACAATAATCTCTTGGTATAAATTTTAAGACAAATTAATTATGACAAAATTAGACAGGCCTGCTTTAATCCTTATTGATATTCAAAAAGCATTTGAAAATATTCAATATTGGGGAGTTGAAAGGAATAATTTAAATGCTGAAGAAAATGCAAGTATTCTTTTAAAATTTTGGAGAGAAAATAGTCTTCCAATTTTTCATATTCAGCACTGCTCAATAAATCCAATTGCTTTACATCACGAAACAAACCTGGGTAATGCGTTTAAAGATTTGGTAAAACCACTTAAAAATGAAATTGTAATTAAGAAGCAAGTAAACAGTGCTTTCATTGGCACAAATCTAAAAGAGCAACTCGATTATGCAAAAATCAATAAGCTTGTTATTGTAGGTTTAACAACAGACCATTGCGTTTCAACAACAACAAGAATGGCAGGGAATTTTGGATTTGATACTTACGTTGTTTCGGACGCAACAGCAACTTTTAACAGGAAAGGAACAGATGGGAAAAATTATTCAGCAGAACTAATACATGAAACTGCACTTGCAAGTTTAAATGAAGAATTTGCAACAGTAATAACTACCGATTTTCTAATACAAAGCCTGAAAAGTTAATGATGCGGAAACGACAAGCATTCACCGATTTATGCCTCCCGAAAGATGACCCGATACCGTTTTTAATTACGGTCTTTAAAACAATTACATTCGAAAAAACAGGAGAGGCAACTCCAAAGTAGTTTCTGTTTTTTAATTAGAAAAGATTTTACCCTTGCCTTCTTTTTGTTATGTTTTTGTGTTGCCCTGTTGTTGTCCATCCCCCCAAACAGCAATGAATACAGCTATCGTTACTTTTTGTATCAACAAATAATATAGCTGCTATAAAATTATTTATCTCTCTGTCGTATATTTCAATAGGGGGCGAATCAAAAACCGTGTACCAAAGAATTAATATTTTTAATTTAGTTATTAGGTTTTCAGGACTTTTTTGTACCTATAACAAAGTAGTATTTTGAATAGATTTTCAAAAAGGAAAAAGTGATGAAGATTTATTTAATGACGGTTAGCTTTTATCTTCTCTTCTTTATTATTGTGGAATAAGCAGAAAGCTAATACCGATAAAGTAAAAAATGTTTTCGATGAGAAATCAGGCTTTAATCACAAAGTAAATTTTATAAATACGCTTACTGTCTATTATAATCCTGTTTTGAAAGCAGATAAAAAATTTCCTTGGTAAATTTTGAAAAGATATACTGTTAAATTAGAAGGATTCCCATCATCTGCTTCGCTGAATATTTTTTTAAGAAGTAAAATCAAAAAGGCCAATCAATAAATATTTTAAAATACGTCGATAGTTTAATTTAAAGGTTTCATTTCTAACAGCTAATCCGGATTCTTAAAATCAACAGGCTATATGTTTTAAAACAATCCTATTTTTAATATAGCTTTCGAAAAAACTAACCAATTATTCATTTTTGTAATGAAAAATTTTATCCAGAATCAACATGCAGCCCAGTACGCTTGACCAAACATTAATTTGGGCATCTATCAGGGAAAATGATGAACAGGCATTGTACAAGTTGTATCATTTCCTCTATGACCGGCTTTTCCGGCATGGCATTCGTATTTGCCCGGATACGGAACTGGTGAAGGATTCTATCAATCTGCTTTTTACAGAAATATGGGAAAAAAGGATTTCGCTTCCCGAGTTGGACAATGTAGGTGGTTATGTTTTTATCTGGTACAAACGAAAGCTGTATAAACAGCTTAAGGAAAATAAAGCAAGGCAATTTATAGATGAGGCCACCATACTTTCATTGGAACTGGAGGAAAAATCTTACGAAGAAACACTGATCAGCATCGAAAATAATGAGCAGCTCAAAGAAAAGATAAGAAAAGCGCTTGACAGTCTTACCGATCGCCAGCGGGAATTAATACAACTGCGTTTTTTTGAAGACATGGGCTTTGAGGAAATGGCCACTAAAACAAATACATCAATCCGAACTATTTACAATACCATTCATGCTGCTATTAACAGGCTTAAAATAGAGCTTGGGGATTCATCTATTTCTGTGCTGCTGCCCCTTCTTGCAATTTATACCAAATATAATTTCATTATAGGTTCCCGATAGCAAGGGAATGCTGGCTGAAATTATGTGCCATGGCGCAGTGTGAAGGGATTTGGTAAATACCGACCTGTGCCGATCGATTTCGGCATTGTACTAATAACAGCGTATAATCGGTATTATTTTTAAAAAAGTTTCCTTTTTCTTGGTAAAAAGTAAAAGCCCAGGTACACTATACAGTATAAACCTGTATAATGGAATTAATACAATACTCCACCGAAGATTTTTTACTTGATGATTCATTTGTGCGCTACTGCCTGCAGGCAAATGAGCAGGATGTTCAATTTTGGGAAAACTGGATACAGCAAAATCCAGCTAAGGAACTTGAAATAGCAGCAGCCCGCAAACTATTGTTTTCACTCGGCCTAAGGCTTAGCCCCGCTGATAAAAACAAAGAGTTTCAAAAATTGAAAAAGCTGATTCAGGAAAGTATTTTAAAAGAAAAATCAGCAACACGGCAAACACAAGCTGTTGTAATCGAAATGCCTCAACGCAGCAGGTTTTGGAGATGGAGCGCCATTGCTGCTGCCGCCTGTTTATTGTTATTTGCCGGCTATGCGTTAAAATGGCTTGCTGATTTAAATGGAACAACCAATACCAATACTGTTTTGGCTTACACCGTGTACAGCAGCAGTGCAGGTGAAAGAAAAACACTGGAACTGGCTGACGGTAGTTCCGTCATACTTAATTCAAACAGTACCTTAAAAATCCCTTCGGATTTCAACGTAGAAAAAAGAAATCTTCAATTAACCGGTGAAGCATTCTTTGATGTTGCAAAGAATAAAGAAAAGCCATTCATTGTTTCTTCAAAAAACATATCCGTAAAAGCGTTGGGCACATCATTTAAAGTTCGTTCCTACGATTTTGATACTGCTATGAGAGTGGCCTTGCTGGAAGGAAAAGTGGATGTGAAAAGCTTTGCAAACGATCATCATTTTTCGCAATTGCTTTTACCCGGTGAAGAGGCTGGCATCAATGCCGTATCTGCAAATATTGTCAAAAGCCGGTTTAACATCAGCGCTGAAAATAACTGGAAGGAAGATAAACTCATTTTCAGGGATGCGTCCCTGCCTGAAATTGCTCAACAGTTGGAGTACTGGTATGGCTTGAAAGTAAACCTGGAAATAGCTAACGCTAAAAAGGTTCGTTTCAATGGTGAGTTTTTCAATACGGATATCAATAAAGTACTTGCTGCCATTACCTACGTAAACAAACTAACCTATTCCTTAAACAACAAAGAAATCACAATCATTTCTAAGTGATCCGTTTCTTTAACACAATAACCATAATTAAACAATCAAAACAAATTTGCTGATGAAAAAAGCTACTGCATCTCCCCGATTATATTTTCTAAAATCGGTTGTATTTCTGTTATTTGTCATTTTACTATCGCCACATTTAAAGGCACAAACACTGCAACAAGCTGTTAAGGTTAATCTCGGATTTAAAAATGCCGGAATATTATCCGTCTTTAGCCAGATAACTGAAAAAACCAGCTTTAAATTTTCTTACAATAAGGAGGATATCAATGATTCAAAAAAAATCAATATTGAATCAAAAGAAAGAACCGTGGGAGATCTTTTGAACCTGGTTGGTAAACAGTCTGGGCTTATTTTTAAAATTGATAAGGATATCGTACTTGTGAAGCCGGAGGATAAAAAGAGTGTGTCCAATACATCAAAAAATGAAATAGATGTAAACGGTACGGTACGTGCGTCAACCGGAGAAATACTTTCAAGTGTAAGTGTAAAAGTTAAAAACAGTTCAACAGGTACATCTACAGATGCCAATGGACATTTTACATTAAATAATGTTGCTGAAAATGCAGTACTTGAAATTTCTTTAATAAGTTATGAACTATTAGAAGAACCATTGAAAGGAAGGAACAATATAGCCGTCGTATTACAGGCAGCATCTAAAGTATTAGACCATGTCGTTGTGGTGGGTTATGGTACCCAGCGTAAAAAAGATGTGATAGGAGCTGTGGCTTCTGTCAACACAAAAAATATGGAGAAATTAACTGGTGCTAATGTGGCTACCTTGCTGCAGGGGCAGGTTGCAGGTGTGAATGCAGCACCCGGTTCTGGTGACCCCGGTGCTGCACCCGTAGTATTGATAAGAGGTATCAATACGATTGGCAACAACCAGCCATTGTATGTAATTGACGGAGTGCCAGGCGATATCAATGCCGTAAATCCAATCGATATACAGTCCATTGATATTTTGAAGGATGCATCTGCTGCTACCATTTACGGATCCCGTGCTTCTAATGGTGTTGTAATTGTTACCACCAAAAGAGGCCGTAATGGCAAAATGCAAATTGCTTTGAATTCTTATTATGGTGTAAGCCAATTAGCAAAACGATTGCCGTTGGCCGACCGTTTGCAGTACAACAGTATTTTAAAACAGGCTGCTATTAATGACGGATCAACTCCCCTGGATTTTGTAAGCAGTGACACATATACGGATGTTAACGGGCAAACGAAAACTTATCCCAACACCAACTGGCAGGATGAATTTTTCAGATCAGCACCGGAGCATAAAATTGATGCGGCGGTATATGGCGGCAGCAAGGATATGAAGATGAATATTTCCATTGGCCGCTATTCTCAGGATGGAATTGCCATCAACACCAACTTCGAAAAATATAACCTGCAGGTAAATTCTGATTTTACAAAAGGCAAATTAAAAGTGGGCGAATCATTCACCTATTCTCAGGCAAAGAGAGGACTGCTACAGGGTTCCAACGAAAGTAATTCCAACGGGCAGAATGCAGGCTATCCACTTATCTACGAATTGATCAACAGGGTGCCGCATCATCAATTGTATAATGCCGACAATGACGGAGGCTTTGGCGGCCGCATTGGTTTCCAAATGACGGACGCTGTAAACCCGGTTGGCTATCAAAGCCTGGTAAAAAGCAGTGATGAAACTTCTTATTTTATAGGTAATGTTTTTGCTGAATATGAGTTAGCTCCTTCCTTAAGTTTTAAATTGCAGTATGGTTTAAATACACGGGATGGTTACGCTTACACACATATACCCACTTATTTTATGGGTAGTAAAGTACAGAACCCAACCGCACAATTGTATGAATCACGTGACAGGAGTTTTCATGATGTAGTGAACGCCGTATTTACTTTTAATAAAACATATAATGACCTGCATGTTGTAAATGCCATTGCCGGTTATTCACAGGAGCAGGATAAATACAAAAGTTTATCGGGCAGCAATACCAACCTGCCATCTAACATATTGCAGTCTTTAAATGGTGGTATTGGAGATCAATCTTCCGGAGGTTCTTTGCTGGAGAGTTCACTAAGGTCAGCATTTGCAAGAGCCAACTATTCTTATGATGGTAAATATTTATTGGCCGCAAGTGTACGTCGGGATGGCTCCTCCAGATTTTCGGAACAAAATAAATATGGTACTTTTTATTCCTTTTCCGGAGGATGGAGGGTAAGCCGTGAAAATTTCTTTGCAAAAAATATAAAGAGTATCAGTGATCTTAAATTAAGGGCCAGTTATGGTATTTTAGGCAACCAGAGTATCCCTGACTATCTCTACCTGCCGGCCACAGTTAATGCAGGAAGTTCGGCGGTGAATTATCCTTTCGGTACCGGACTAAGACAAAAAATAGCGATCGGAGCTATTATCACCCGGGCATCTTCCCCGGATATTCGTTGGGAACAATCTGCAACTTTCAATGCAGGGATTGACCTGGCTGTACTAAATGAAAAGCTCCTATTTGTTTTTGATTATTACAAAACAAATACTAAAGACATGTTGGTAACGGTTCCACTTCCTCCAAGTTCGGGCTTGCTGGAAAATCCAATCCGTAACGGAGGCGAACTAATGAACCAGGGATTTGATCTTGGGATTACTTACAAAAAAAATAAGGGTGCTTTGAAGTTTGATATTACTGGAAATATATCTGCCAGTAAAAACAAAATTACCAAACTAGGATTTGCGGATGAATCTTTTACAGATGGATATATGGACTACAATAATTTCCCAACCACACGTACAGAAGTGGGAGGAGGTATCGGCCGTTTTTTCCTTTATAAAACAGATGGTATCATTAAATCTCAAAAAGAACTTGATGACATAATTGCCCTGCAGCCCAATGCCAAACTAGGTGATGTTAGATTTGTGGATGCTAACAAAGATGGTGAACTCAATGATGATGACAGGCAATTCATGGGTAGTGGCCTCCCAAAAATTGAGTATGGTGTAACGGCTAATTTCACGTATAAAAACTTCGACTTAAATATTTTTTTCCAGGGTACAGAGGGTAACAAAATGTACAACGGAGCAAAAAGATTGATGTATCAAAATACCATTTACAATAAATCAACCGATCTGCTAAATGCATGGTCGCCTTCTAATACCGGATCAAATATTCCCCGGGTTACCATCGATGATCAAAATGGAAATATGGCCCGGCCCTCTGATTTATTTTTAGAAGATGGATCTTACCTGCGGTTGAAAAATGTACAGTTAGGTTACCGGTTTAAAGTAAAAAACATCAATACATTAAGGGTTTATTTTGGAGCCAGTAACTTGCTGACTGTTACAAAATATACAGGATATGACCCGGGTATCGTAAACTACTCATCTTTCTCCCGTGGTGTAGACAGAGGGTTGTATCCTTTGGCTAAAAGTTTTTTTGCAGGAATAAATGTAGAATTTTAATTGAACCATTACTATCAAATTACACAAACTAAAATTATATGAAAAAATATACCATCATACTGCTGCTGACTGCCCTTATTGTTGCAGGAACCAGTTGCGAAAAAACGTTTTTGGAAAAACCTAATCAGAACGAATTATCCGGCTCTTCTTTTTGGAAAACAAAAGAACAAGCCCTGCAGGGAATCACTGCCACTTATGGGGCTTTACAATCTGCATCAGGCGATAAGTGGACATGGTTTGAAGAAACTTATATCTCAGCTACTTATAAAACCGATGAGATCATTAACAACAAGGCAGAAGGCTATGGTAAAAGTTTACATGGCTATACCTATACAACGGATGAAAGCAGTTTTACCAATATGTGGCATATGTGTTTCGCCGGTATTAACAGGGCCAACCAGTGTATTGAAAATATTCCAACCGTATCTGGCAATGCCCAGACAGGCATGACTGATGCAGAAAAAAAATCATTGGTAGCAGAAGCAAAGTTTTTACGGGCTCATTTTTATTTTCAGTTGATGAATTATTTTAAAAATATTCCATTGATTACTGCCACCCCTAAAACAGATGCCGAATTTTACCCAACAGAAGCAACAGAAACACAGATATGGGCGCAAATAGAAGCAGACCTTACAGACGCAAAACAATACCTGCCCGAAAGCCGCACCGGTGATGAAACCGGCCGTGTAACCAAATATACTGCACAGGCATATTTGGGAAAAGCCTACCTTTTTCAGGAGAAATTTCAGCAGGCCAATGATGAATTTGCAGGAGTGATTGGAAGCAATAAATATGAATTGCAAACTGATTTTTCAAGCAATTTTAATGGTACAAATGAGAACAGCCCGGAGTCATTATTTGAAATACAATTTTCGGCCGATCGCTCCAATGGCAATGATGAACGCACACCAATGGCATGGGAAGTAAGTTCCTACGCATTGAACGGATGGGAATTATTTTATCCATCGCCCTGGCTGGTGGATGAATTAAAGAAAGATAAGAAAACGGACGGTACTTACAGTGAAAGGGTTTATGGCACTATGTTTTTTGATGATGCCAACTCAAAGGCAGCAGTAGTGGATCAGCCAGGCGTAGTAAAAACATATGCCGAGGTAAAAAATGATTTGAACTACCCGACATTCTTCAAAAAATACTCCTATCCTAGCGACCTTGCAGACAATGGCAATTATACAGGTATTAATATAAACCTGATGAGATATGCAGATGTACTATTAATGCAGGCAGAAGCGCTGAATGAAAGAGGATTTACCACTGAAGCTACCACATTGGTAAATAGTGTGAGGAGCCGCTCAAAAGCTGTGCCACTAGGCATTATGAGTAAAGACCAATTGCGTACACAAATACGCCATCATGAGCGTCCCTGCGAATTGGCAATGGAATATACAATCCGGTGGGCCGATCTTTATCGCTGGTCAAAAAGCAAAGTAGCACCTGAAAAAATTAAAGCAACCCTTACAACACACCAGCAAGAGTTTGCAGGAAATTATATTGATGGCAAGCATGATATTTATCCTGTGCCTTTATCTGAAATAAGTAAAAATCCAAACATTCACCAACCTTCCGGTTGGTAATCAAAGATTATTAGTTTTAATTAAATTGTCGGAGTAACTTAAACGAAAACAGGGAGCTATTGTCTTAATAATTCCCTGTTTTCTTTATAATCAAAAAATGATGCCATTAAAAATAAAGTATTGTATTTTTTTACTGCTGTTGCAATTTTCTTTAGCTGCACAAAATGTAAATGATTGGGAAAATCCGCAGCTTGTTTCTAAAAATACACTTACACCTCATGCCCATTTTATTCCTTATCCCGGTGAGCAGCAGGCACTGCAAAAAAACAGCTCTCCCTTTATTAAATCATTGGATGGCATTTGGAAATTCAATCTGGTAAACACGGTGGCAGAGCGGCCGGTAGATTTTTACAAAAATAATTTTGGTACAAGTAATTGGGATAATATTAAAGTGCCGGCTAACTGGCAAACGGAAGGATTTGATAAATTTATTTTCACAGATGTTGAATATCCTATCAAACCAAATCCGCCCTTTGTACCACTCGATTTTAACCCGGTAGGATCTTACAAAAGAAATTTTTCTGTTCCTGCTACATTTAATGGAAAAAATATTTTCATTCACCTCGGTGCTGTTAATTCATTTTTTTATTTATGGATCAATGAGCAATATGTGGGCCTTAGTAAAGACAGTAAAACACCTGCAGAATTTGATATTACCTCATTTCTTCATAAAGGGAACAATACGGTTTCAATACAGGTGTTCCGTTTCAGTGACGGCACTTACCTTGAAGGGCAGGATATGTGGAAGCTGAGTGGTATTGAGCGGAGCGTTTATTTAATAGCCCGGCCAAAAATATGTATCGCAGATTATTTCGCAAAAGCAGGATTGGATGAAAATTACAGCAACGGTATTTTTAATCTGGATGTATCACTCAATCAACAGGCGCTAAAAAAATCTGCACAATCAATAGAAGTAAAATTGATGGATGATGCTAATAAAAATCAACTAATTTTTACTCAAAAGAAAACGATCAATTCCCAAACGGATTTCCATTTCAATACAACTATCAGCCAGGTACGGCAATGGAATGCGGAACAACCAAATCTATACTCACTCATTATAAATCATCTTGATAAAGGCGGTAAAACGATTGAAAGCATTGTACAAAAAATTGGATTCAGAAAGGCTGAAATCAAACATGGGTTGTTTTTAATAAACGGGAAAGCCATTAAAATAAAAGGAGTGAACAGGCATGAGCATGATATGCAATCCGGCAAGGTGATTACCATAGAAAGTATGATAAAGGACATTCAGCTTTTTAAACAATATAACATAAATGCCATGCGCTGCAGTCATTATCCTAACAGGGAAGAGTGGTACGAACTCTGTGACAAATACGGTATCTATGTTGTTGATGAAGCCAATATTGAATGTGATGGGATGGATTTTCATCCGCTGAAAACATTGTCTGATAAACCGAATTGGAAAGCGGCCTACCTTGACAGAACAAAAAGAATGTTTGAACGGGATAAGAATTTTCCCTGCATCATTACCTGGTCGCTCGGCAATGAGAGTCGATTTGGTGAAAACTTTATAGCCACTTACAATTATCTTAAATTGAAAGACGGCACAAAACCGGTGCAGTATGATGAAGCAAGAGATAATGCCTACACAGATATTATTTGCCCGATGTATAAATCCTTAAACGTAATGCAGGAGTATGTGAAAGAATGGAGAAGCCGGCCATTTATACAAGTGGAGTATGCTCACATGATGGGTAATAGTGGCGGCAATTTTAAAGACGACTGGGATATGATATATAAACATGAACAGTTGCAGGGTGGTTTTATTTGGGATTTTTCTGACCAGGCTTTTAAAAAAAATGACAAACAGGGAAGAGCTATTTGGGGCTATGGACGGGATATGGGAAATGTAGGCGCTACAAGTGATACCAGCTTTTGTGCAGACGGAATGATGCATGCCGACCGCACTCCTCATCCGCAAGCTTTTGAAGTAAAAAAAGTTTACCAGAATATACAATTTGATGCTGCGCCCTTTTCTGAAAACAATTTCCGCATCAGCAACCGTTTTGATTTTACCAATCTAAACCAGTACAGTTTTGATTGGTTTGTAAAAGCCGATGGAAAGATTATTGCACAGGGAAATATTCCTTCAATAGACATTGCACCCGGGCTGTCAAAAGAAATTAAAATAAATTTTCCTGCTGTAGATGTGCAGCCGGCAACTGAATATTTTTTAACCATCCGTGCTGCAACAAAACAAGCTACAGAACTGGTTGACAAAAATTATATTATTGCCTGGGAACAGTTTGAATTACCCTGGCACAAAGAGATTGTGAAGCAAAAAGAAGCTTCGTTTTCCACCTTGCAAAAAACGGAAGACGCCGGCGAAATTAAAATTTTCAATGACCATTTTTCAGTAGCCTTTAATAAACAAACAGGCTGGCTGCAATCATTCGATTATCAAAATAACCGGTTTATAAAAGCGCCCTTACTACCTTATTTCTGGCGAGCGGCCACAGACAATGATATTGGCAACAGCCAGCAAATGCGTTGTGCAGTGTGGCAACATGCAGCCGATGATGCAAAGCTCGATTCGTTTACTGTAACTGAATTAAGCAATCAGCAAATTGAAATAAGAACTGCCTATTATTTACCAAGTGTTGATGCAAAATATTTTGTGCAATATCTTATCAATGCCAGTGGTAATGTGGAGGTGCAGGTTAGTATGAAAGCGGGTAATAAAGATTTTCCAGAAATGCCCCGCTTTGGAATGCGTACCATTTTAAATAAAGAATTTGATCAGGCAACCTGGTTTGGACGTGGCCCGTTTGATAATTACTCCGACCGAAAGAGTGCCGCAGCGGTGGACCTGTACAGCATGCCGGCAGACTCCCTGTTTTTTCCTTATGCCCGTGCGCAGGAAAGCGGCTACAGAACTGATGTGCGCTGGATAGCCCTACAAAATAAAAACAATATTGGTTTGATGGCAAAAGGTAAACCAACCATCAGCACAGGTGTTTTACATTTTGATATGAAGCGATTGGAGTTTGACAGGAATGCTGCTGAAAACAATCATGGTGGCTCTATGAGCAATGAAGACTTGATTTGGTGGAATATTGATTATAAACAAATGGGTGTTGGGGGAGATAACAGTTGGGGAGCAAAAACGCATTCGCAATACATGCTTCCTTATAGGGATTACACTTATGGTTTTGTATTGAGTCCTGTTTCAACTGCAACGCTGAGTGAGTCGGCAAAAGAGAAATAATTATGAAATCCGTTATACTTTTATCGTTTGTTTTTTTTACCATGACGCAATCTTCTGTTGCACAAAAATCTTTGCGTCTATTATATCCGGATGTCTTAAATATCAAAACATCCGTAACAGATTTAAAGGATATTGAGCAATCAGTTTTCAGTGATAAAGGAGCATGGCATGCTTACGCAATGCCTGAACGAAAAGAGGATTATGGTTCATTTATAGGTCCGCTGGTAATGGATTTGGAAGGAAGCTGGCTCGCAGGTACCATTTGTAAAATTAAAATTTCTGAAGATGGTAAGGTTCTTGATCTTGCTGCAGACGAGGCATCACAGCATTACTATCCCGGATTACTGAAACAAGTATTTCACATTAATAAGTTAGAGATTATACAGGAGCTCATTTTTGTTTCGGGCAGGGATGCACTGCAACGCACAACTATTATTAATCATTCAAAAGAAAACAGAAAGCTGGATGTTTCTTTTTCAGGCAATGTTTTGCAGGGTGCATTAATGAAGGCAGCAGATAATACAATTATGGTGCATCAGGCAGAAAAAGAAAATCATTTCAATCTTTCGTTTTATCAGCCAGTAACAATCAGTATCCATGAAAATGCATACAATGCTGTATCTGATGCAATAGAAATTTCATCCGGTAAATCCATTGCCTTTGTGCAGTCGCAATCTTATTATTTGCAAAACAAAGAAGAACCGACAAAAAAAACAGCATGGAATTTTACAACTGAATTAAAAAAGAATGAACAAGATTGGAATGGTTATCTGCAAAAATATTTTTTACAGGCTCCATCACTGGATAAAAATAAAAAAAGACTGGCAGTAAAATCGATTGTTACACTAATGACTAACTGGCGAAGCGCTGCTAAGGATATATTGCATGATGGCGTTTTTCCTTCCGTTAACTACCAGGGCTTTTACGGTGTATGGAGCTGGGATAGCTGGAAACAGGCTGTAGGTCTTGGCTATTTTAATACGTCACTTGCAAAGAATAATATCCGATCCATGTTTGATTATATGGATGAATATGGTATGATTGCAGATTGCATCTATACCGATAAAAAAGAAAATAATTGGCGAGATACCAAGCCGCCGTTGGCTGCATGGGCGGTATGGAATGTGTACCAGCAATCAAAGGATATTGGGTTTGTAAAAGAACTCTATCCAAAGCTTTTGAAATATCACCAATGGTGGTATGCCAACAGAGATCATGATAAAAATGGTTTGTGTGAGTACGGATCAACCGATGGAACAAGGATAGCCGCTGCCTGGGAAAGCGGCATGGACAATGCAGTGCGATTTGACAGTGCCGTGATGATCCGGAATAATGAACATGCCTGGTCGCTTAACCAGGAAAGTGTTGACCTGAATGCATACCTCTATGCGGAAAAAATATTTTTATCAAAGTTGGCGCTTGCGCTGGATAAAAAAGAAGACGCAGAGCAATTGAAAGAGGAATCAATCAGGTTGGCCTCCACGGTAAATGATCAGTTCTTTGATGATGCAAAAGGTTTTTATTACGATAAGCTTTTTGATAAAAAAGAGCGCATTACGGTTGAAGGTACAGAAGGATGGATTCCTTTATGGGCAGGTATTTCCACAGCAGCACAGGCAAAAGCTGTATGGAAGGTTATGAAGGATAAAGAAAAATTCAATACCTATGTTCCACTTCCAACCTTTACTGCCAGCCACCCAAAGTTTGATCCTTTAAATGGATATTGGCGTGGCCCGGTTTGGCTCGATCAATTTTATTTTGGGGTGGAAGGTTTGAAGCGATATGGCTATCATACATTTGCTCTTGAATTACAGAACAAGCTATTTAAAAATGCAGCAGGAATGCTCAGTGATGCACCCATTTATGAGAACTATCATCCGCTTACCGGCAAAGGATTGAATGCTATTAATTTCAGCTGGTCGGCTGCACATTTGTTAATGCTATTAAAAAAATAAGATGAATTTTTCAGAAAAAGACATTGCCGGTTTTGTTAAAGAATACTACCAGCTTGATGTAAGTGTAAAGCTGTTGACAGGTGAATATGAGTTGAATTATTTGGTTACCACTTCTGCAGGACAGAAATATATTTTTAAACTAGCCAGTGATGAACATAGTTATGATTTTTTTGACGCACAGGTTAAAATAGTTAACTATCTTTCACAAACTGAAGTGGCTGAAAAATTCTTTAGCTATATTTCAAATAAAGATGGACAGGAAATGACCGTACTGCCAATAAATGGAAGAATTTATTTTCTTCGCCTGATTACTTTTCTCGAAGGGGAATTTTGGGTGAATCTTGACAGTCATTCCGATGCTTTAAAAATTGACCTCGGAAATGTGCTGGGCAGAATGGATAAAGCTTTAGAAAATTTTTCACACCCCGCCATGCATCGTTATTATTTGTGGGATATTAACAATGCTGCGGATGCCAATAAAAAACTGGCTTGTATAAAAAATCACGAACGCAGACGGATTGCAGGATATTTTTTACTACAGTTTGAAACGATGGTGATGCCGCAGATTTCTTCGCTCAGGCACGCTTATGCACACCACGATGCGAATGATACCAACATTTTGGTTCAGGGAGATCAGGTAACCGGGCTGATTGATTTCAGCGACATGGTTTACACAACACTCATTAATAATCTGGCGGTGGCCTGCACCTATGCAATGATGAATCAGGAAGATCCTTTGCATGCTGCAACGCTTGTAGTGAAGGGGTATCACGAAGCCTATCCATTAACTGAGCAGGAACTTGATCTCCTGTATTATTTAATTGCAGCAAGGCTTTGTATCAGCGTTACACAGTCTGCTTACAATGCATCAATTGAAACCAATAATGAACATCATTTTATTTCAGAAATACCGGCATGGGATTTATTGTACAAACTCATCCGCATTAACCCGATTAAAGCACAGGACAGTTTCAGGAAAATTTGTGGGTTTCAAGGAGTGATAGACGACACAGATTATACCAATTTATTGGAGCAAAGAAAAGAACATGTTGGCCGCAACCTTAGCATCAGTTATAATGACAAACTGAAAATAGTAAAAAGTGCTTTGCAATATTTATATGATGATAAAGGCAAAACCTTTGTTGATTGTGTAAATAATCCATCGCATGTAGGGCACTGTCATCCGGTTGTTGTAAGGCGAATGCAACAACAAATTGCCACACTTAATACCAACACAAGATACCTGAATGATAACATTACAGCCTATGCAAAAAGGCTGACTGCTACATTGCCGGCCTCTTTAAATGTTTGCTATTTCACTAACTCGGGTAGCGAAGCCAATGACCTGGCAGTTCGCATGAGCCGCCATTTCACCAAACAGAAAGATATCATTGTACTCGACCATGCGTATCATGGAACATCCACGGTGGCAATGGAAATGAGTCCGTATAAATTCGACAGTAAAGGCGGCTTTGGCAAAATGCCATGGATACATAAAGCCATCAACCCGGATATGTATCGTGGCCCATACAAATATGATGATGCAGCGGCAGGAGAAAAATATGCTGCAGATGTGCAGCGCATCATTCATGAATTAAAGCAGGAAGGAAAAGCTCCGGCTGTTTTTATCTGTGAAACATTACTTGGCGTTGGTGGTCAAATTCCTTTGCCGCCCAATTATTTAAAAGAAGTGTACCGTCATGTTCGGGCAGCCGGTGGCATCTGCATTGCAGATGAAGTGCAGGTAGGTTTTGGAAGAGTGGGCGATAAATTCTGGGGCTTTCAGTTGCAGGATGTGGTGCCGGATATTGTGGTGATGGGAAAGCCAATTGGCAATGGTCATCCGTTAGCGGCAGTAGTTGTAACCAATGAAATTGCGGATGCTTTTAATAATGGCATGGAATACTTTAACACGTTTGGAGGCAACCCGGTATCAATGGCTGCCGGCCTTGCTGTGCTGGATGTAATTGAACAGGAAGAAATGCAGCAGCATGCAAAGGATACCGGTAATTATTTAATGGAAGGATTAAAAAAACTAATGAATAAATATCCCATCATAAGTGATGTACGTGGGCATGGATTATTTATTGGAGCAGAGATGGTGAGAGACAGGACAACACTGGAACCTGCCGTAGCAGAAATTGATACTGTTGTGGAAAAGATGAAAGACAGAGGTTATTTACTCAGCACAGACGGGCCGCTGCACAACGTTTTAAAAATAAAACCACCCCTTACTTTCAACAAACAAAATGCAGATGAGTTGATACAATACCTGGATGAAACTTTAAAAGAACTTTAAAATAAAAAAATGGAACAGAAAGAATTAACCTTACAAAAAGTATTAAATGGGCTGATGACAAGGTACCACGAACGTGTACCAGATGTGCCCGGAATAATTGCAGCCATGAAAACAGCAGGCGTCATTGCTGATGAAGCTGAAATTGAAAATGACCATATCGCCTTTAGAACAATCGGTGTTCCTTTTCTTGGTATACAGTCCTTTGAAAAAATTTTTTTGCATTATGGATATCA
>JBBQEA010000098.1:0-18069 GCA_038320245.1 Chitinophagales bacterium
ATTACCTCCAAAGCAGGGTTCATTTGTGCAGCATTAATTGCACAAAAAAAACCGGCTGCACCACCACCAATTACTACTAATCTTTTTTTATCCATTTGATTTATCAATCATCTTATCAAAATTAATCATTGTAAAAATACAGCTCGATAAAAAAAAGCGAATAGATGCCAGGTATAGCACACCAGCAAAATTGTCGCCATCAAGGGTTGTAATCAATGCTATTTTTTAGCCGGTAAATAAAGGAGCGTTGTTATTTTCTTTTTTGCTTGGATTTTGAACGTATTATAATTTTCTTTTTTGCAGGGTGAGTTTGCTTATTGGGTACGACCAGATTTTTTTTATTTATTGTTGTAGAATCTTTGCTTTGTAATGCTTCATCCTCTTCATCAAAATCTTCATAATTCCCAAAAACATTGGCCATTTCTTTTGCATGATATACAGCCTTGTTAAATTTATTACTCACCGCAATAATGGTAACAGTATCAGCCAAAAGTCGCACAAAAGCTGCATTGTTACCATGCCACCAGCCATTGTGATAAATCATTTTTTTCCCGGAGGGATAATTGTTCATTCTCCAGCCCAAACCATAATTTCTTATCCCTGCTTTTTCGTTACTGTACGGTGCATATGCTTGCTCCAAAGTTGCAGCTGTAAAAAACTTTCCACTCCTTAGCGCACGGTCCCATATTAAAAGATCCCTGGGTGTTGTGTAAATATTTTTATCGCCATAAACGGCATCTAAAAAATTAAACGGCATCAGCCTGTTTCTCCAATCATAACTAGGGTTTACCGATGCAATTTTTGTAGTGTCAAATACAAACGTATGTTGCATACCCAACGGTATTAAAAATGTTTTTGCTAAAAAAGCAGCATACTTTTCACCAGTCACTTTTTCAATAAGCAGTGCCAGCAATGCATAATTAGTATTGCAATAGGTAAAATGAGTATTGGGAGATGAAATATTAGTTAATTCAGCTTTCCTGTTTATCAACCAATTTAAAACATCTTCGTTTTTAACAAACTTAGATTTATCCCAACCTAGCTGCTCCATAAAATAAACATAATTAGGCAAGCCACTTCTATGATTCAGCAGTGTTCTCACAGTAACCCCGGGATAATTAAAAGAGGTAAAATATTTACTGAATTCATCATCAATATTAAGCTTCCCATCCTGCCATAGTTTTAATACCGTCATGGCAGTAAATGTTTTAGAAACAGAAGCAATGTGAAAAGGAGTCGTTTCGGTAATTGTATCTTTTCCGGGCAAATGGCCTGTACCATGATAAGCTTCAAAAATAATATTACCATTTTTTGATGCGATAATGCCACCGTTAAATCCACCGCGGAGTAATGCAGAGTCGTACCATCTTTTACATCCTTCGTAGTAATTTTGTTTGGTAGCAGCTGAAAGTGGTACCGGAGCAGGCAGTAACATTGAATCGGCGGAATTAGCAAGAGCAGCCTGCTTATTGGGGCCACCGGCACCGCAGGAATAAAGCATCATCAGGGATGAAACTGTAACAAAAAGCACCAATAAACAAGGCGTAATTAAAGCGACGGATGAAATTCTTTTTTCCTGCATCATAAGTGAGTACAATGTATATGAATATATTTGCGCAAAATAAAGCGTAATTACGATGCCTGACAAAAATAAAACGAGTTATCCCAAAGAGAAGATCAATATTCTTTTTTTAGAAAACATAAGTGATGTGGCAGTTAAATACTTTACAACCGCAGGATACAGCAGTGTAAAAAAAATAGGTGGTGCCTTAAGTGAGGAGCAGTTGATGAAAGAAATAAAGAATGTACATCTGTTAGGTATTCGCAGTAAATCGCAGATAAATGCCAAAGTGTTGGCCGCAGCAGAAAAATTACAGGCCATCGGTTGCTTTTGTATTGGTGTAAACCAGGTAGATTTAAAAACTGCTACCAACAAAGGTATTGCAGTATTTAACGCACCATACAGCAACACAAGAAGTGTAGCAGAACTGGTAATTGGAGCATCCATTATGCTGATAAGAAAAATTGTTGATAAGAATAATGCAGCTCACAACGGTATTTGGCTTAAAGATGCGAAAGGGAGTTTTGAATTGAGGGGTAAAACATTGGGCATAATTGGCTATGGCAACATAGGAAGTCAATTGAGTGTACTGGCCGAAAGCCTGGGCATGAAAGTAATATTTTACGATGCGGAAACCAAGCTGCCTCTTGGAAATGCAGTTGCAAAAAAAACGCTTAAAGAACTGGTTGCACAGGCAGATATTGTATCGTTACATGTGCCGGATCTGCCCTCAACTAAAAACCTGATTAATAAAACCAACCTGAAGTTTTTTAAACAGGGAAGCATTCTCATTAACTATGCAAGAGGAGAAGTGGTTGATTTAGATGCATTGGCTAAATGTATTAATGATGGACAAATAGGGGGTGCTGCTATTGACGTATTCCCGGTAGAGCCGGAAAAAAATGGCGATAAATTTACATCTCCGTTACAAGGATTGAATAATGTATTACTAACCCCACACATTGGCGGTAGTACCGAGGAAGCACAACAAAATATTGGTGATGATGTAAGCAATAAATTATTTAATTACCTGGAAAAGGGTGAAAGCTATGGCTCACACACCATCCCTGTATTGAATCTTCCACCGCAGGAAGGAACGCATCGCATTCTGCATATTCACAACAACGTTCCCGGGGTACTCAGTGAAATAAATACACAACTATCAAAACATAAAATAAATATCCTTGGACAGTACCTTAAAACCAACGATTCCATTGGATATGTAGTGCTGGATGTAGATAAAAATTTAAGTAAAAACGCAGCCGAATTACTTAAGAAAGTTAAGGCTACTATCAAGGTAAGAATGCTATATTAATCTATTATTTTTCCGGAGCTTCTTTTTGCAGTTAATTGTACATAGGCTATAATTAGTATGCCCGCTATTATAAGTGAAAAAGAAATAATTTCTGCCTGGCTTAGCTGCATTCCTAAAAAATGAACCTGATTGTTTACACGTATCTTTTCAATAATGAATCTTTCAAGTCCATTTAAAATAAAATAAATACCTGTAATAGTGCCTGCAGTTTTAATGCGTTTTCTTACAGACCAAAGGGAGAAAAATAATAACAGGTTAAGGACAGTTTCGTAAAATGGTGTAGGAAATACAGGTACCGGTAACGCCCTGTTGTGATCATCCTTTAATGTAGCAATCACAATTCCATCGTTGTTTACATTTTGAGGGTAACTGTAAGCAACCATCCATGTAGGTAAAAAGGCGGGCGCCTTCAAATGTCTTGAAGGAACTTTATCAAGGCTACTACTTTTTCTATCTGTTACCACCACAATTTGTGCAGTACCAGGATCGAGAACAACACCCTGTAAAAAATAAGTTGAATACTTTGTAAGCTGTGCCTGGTATTCTACAGGAGTGGCTTCTACAGCCTTACCATCAGTACCGGTAATATAAGCACTGTTATATACGCCCCAATCGCCGTCTCCCGCCACCTGACAGCCAATTCTTCCTACAGCATACGCCAGCAACATTGCAGGAGCAATAGCATCCACCAAATGTATTACACGAATATTTTTTCTGATGGCATAAACTACAAGCGCAATGGCAGCAACAATTAATCCGCCATAAAATGTTAATCCGCCGGCAGAAAAAATCCGATCGATAGGATGTTGAATAAAGTCATCCCAATTTTCAAAATTATCGAATAGCTTGGCCCCAATTATACCAAATACCAGCGATATAATAACGATATCTCCTACCCTGTCATGTGGCCAGATTCTTACGGCTCTTTGCTCCGGCACTTTTAGTTGTTGCTTTTTTTTCTCCCACCATTTTAATCCGGCAAGGAGCAGGCCCAGGGCTAATCCGGCCGCAAGATTACCTTCTGCTGAAAAAATATAAGCAGGTGGCGTAACTGAATCTGGTTTACTAAAAAGTAAACCAACCAGCTTATAGCCAAAAATAAATCCGGTTAAAAAGTTGAAGAAAATATCCCAGATTGATGCCGGTTTGCCCACCGTAATAAACTCTTCTCTCGGAAACAACAGGCCTTGCTTTTCCTTCCGTTTCAATTCGCTTGAAATAGCAATGGCAGAAACAATAAAACCCATTGCAACCATTAAACCGAAGGTATTTAAAAAACTAAGTGGTTTCCATTCAACACCAAACCAGTCTTTAAAAACATAATATAAATTGGGATACATAGTACTTATGAAAGTTTAAAAAAATATAGCTCTGCAAGTTATCCATTCTGCTTCAATAATACTTAACAGTACATTGATTATAGAATTATAGTAAGCAATGATACAAATAATAAAGACAGCAGCTGTGTTAAGTTATATTAAAAACTAAGGTTAAATAAAAATCTGGCAAATAAAAAAAGTCCTGTAACCGATAGCTACAGGACTTTTTATTCAATGTAAGTTCTTAATTGCAATATTGATCAAATGCACCTATCAGGTTTTCAGCAATCATCTGTGCACTGCGACCTTCAATATTGTGCCTTTCTATAAAGTGCACCAACTGGCCATTTTTAAACAATGCAATGGAGGGAGATGAGGGAGGATAAGGCAACAAATGTTCCCTGATTTTTTTCACCGCATCTACATCAAATCCTGCAAAACTAGTTGCTAAATGATCGGGTTTTTTTTCGCTGTTTTGTACTGCCATTAAAACACCTGGCCTTGCAGTACCTGCGCTACAGCCACATACTGAATTTATAACTACAAGGGTAGTTCCCTCACCTGTGATGGCAGATTCAACTGCTGAAGAAGTTAACATCTCGGCAAAGCCGTTTTCTGTTAGTTCTTCTTTCATTGGTATTACTATTTCTGCTGGATACATATTCTTTACATTTTTTTGAGTCACAAAAGTACAGACAAGCTTTCAAAAAAATAGTAGCAAATACCAATCTGAGAAAAAATATCACATTTCACAAGTCACCCGTTTTTTGAAAATAAGTAACACCGTATAGCGTAAGCAACTTAACTACCACCTCTCAATATTATAAGAATTAGCCATAATGGCGCACGAACTCACTAATTAGCGTCATTGTGTCACTTTGTATATAGCTTTAAGCCATCTTTACAGATAATAAGCTATTGGAATAGCGTTTGAACAATCAATTCAAATATTATTAACCAACAAAAAATTTATAAAAATGACACTCGTAAAAGTTAACAACCCAATTGCAAAAAATTTTGATGGATTGATGAACCAGTTTTTAAATGATTTCCCATCTGCAGTAGGCAAAACCATCCGGGAAGAATTTGTAGGTTTTCCTCCTGTAAATATTGATGAAAAACAAAACGGTTACCTGCTGCAACTGGCAGCACCGGGTTTTGAAAAAACCGATTTTACAGTAAAGCTCGAAGGCGATCTATTAACCATCAGCGCAGCAAAAACTGCTGAAACCAAAGATGAAACGGTAAAATCTATCAGGAAAGAATTTTCCAACAAATCCTTTAAACGCAGTTTTACATTGGATGAAAAAATTGATGGCGCCAATATCGTTGCCAAATATGAAAACGGCATCCTGAATGTAGAAATTCCGAAAAAAGAATTGGAAAAAGCAGCCGCAAAAGAAATAGCTATATTATAATAGTGCTGTTTATACAGCAGGCATACAGTGGTTTTGGTTAAGAAGCTACCCCGGTTTATTTGGGGTAGCTTTTTTTGCATCATACTTCGCAAAAAATTACAGCTAAAAAAATCCTACAAAAGCATTTCTGGTATATCACCGTCTACGATTAACTTACCGGCAGTTTTGGCTTTTATTTCATCTACACTAACGCCAGGTGCCCGCTCCAAAAGCCTGAAGCTGCCATTAACTATTTCCAGCACTGCTAATTCGGTAACTATTTTTTTTACACAGTTAACGCCTGTCAGCGGCAGGGTACAAGCGGGTAATAGTTTCGATTCTCCTTTTGGATTGGTATGCATCATGGCCACCATAATATTTTTAGCACTTGCTACCAGGTCCATCGCACCACCCATGCCTTTAACCATTTTTCCCGGTATTTTCCAGTTGGCAATATCACCCAACTCACTCACTTCCATTGCACCCAGTATGGTGAGGTCTACTTTCCCAGCCCTTATCATCCCAAAACTCATGGCACTATCAAAAAATGCCGATCCCGGGACAGTTGTAATCGTCTGCTTGCCCGCATTTATCAGGTCGGCATCTTCTGCACCTTCTAATGGAAATGGCCCCATACCCAACAGTCCATTTTCGCTTTGCAATACCACCTTAATGCCAGCAGGTATATAATTAGCAACCAAGGTAGGAATACCAATTCCAAGGTTTACATAGTATCCATCCTTTAATTCCTGCGCAAGCCGTTGCGCAATTTGATTTTTGTTAAGCATAAAAGAAACAATGTAGAAATGAAAAAAGGTAAATTATAGTGACAGCCAATTGTATTGATTGGCTAATCATTTGGTTTCCGTACGGTTCGCTGTTCTATTCGTTTTTCATAATTAATCCCCTGAAAAATTCGGTGAACATAAATTCCAGGTGTATGAATATGGTCCGGATTTAAGGCACCGGCTGGCAACAATTCCTCCACTTCTGCAATAGTTATTTTGCCGGCCATGGCCATTAAAGGATTAAAGTTGCGGGCAGTTTGCCGGAATACCAGGTTACCATCTGTATCACCCTTCCATGCCGTTACCAGCGCAAAGTCTGCATCAAAAGCGTATTCCAACAGGTAGGCTTTATTATTGAATTCCCTTACTTCTTTGCCAATAGCCACTTCGGTACCTACGCCAGCTGGTGTAAATATTGCAGGCATACCATAACCGGCAGCCATACAACGGGTAGCAAGCGTTCCCTGTGGAATAAGCTCTACCTCCAATTCACCATTCAGTAATTGCCGCTCAAACTCAGCATTTTCCCCCACGTAAGATGCTATCATTTTTTTAACCTGTTTTTGCTGCAGCAACAGTCCTATACCAAAATCATCCACGCCGGCATTATTAGAAATACAGGTTAGGTTGATGGGTCTTTTTTTAACCAACGCTGCAATGCAGTTTTCCGGAATACCACAAAGGCCAAAGCCTCCTAATAATAAAGTGGCACCATCTTCAATGTCGTTGATTGCTGCAGCTGCAGTAGCATAAACTTTTTTCATTTATAAATTGCAGGCATTTTTAGTGTACAATAATTTAATGCCCGGATATTAAAAGTAACAAAATAAACAAAATACCGGCCTTATAATTTGTAAATGAATAATCAAATATTTTTTATCTGGAGAAAAAAGTAACAAACCAGCATGCATTAAAAATTACAAGTATAAAATTTTGCAGAAAACAAAATGGTAGAAAAATTGAAACTAAACTGATATTTGTTCAGTTTTGCTATATTTACCCATCAATATGTATAAAATACTGAGAATTCACAACAGGCTAATTGTAGGAGGGCCATCTCACAATGTCACATTGCTTACTGCTTATCTTTCACCTGAATTTGAAACCAAACTTCTGGTTGGCAAAAAGGATCCGGCTGAAAAGGATGCAACTTATCTTGCTCAGCATTTGGGCCTTAAACCTATTGAAATTGTTGAAATGAGAAGGAGTATTCTTCCATTCAATGATATTGTAGCCTATTTTAAAATCAAAAAAATTATCCGCCAATATAAACCAGACATCGTTCATACACATGCCTCCAAATCGGGCGCTATTGGGAGAATGGCAGCTAAATCGTGTAAAGTACCCCTCATTGTACATACCTTTCACGGCAATGTTTTCCACTCCTATTTTAATGGCTTTCTCACTTCTCTTATCATCAGGACAGAAAGATACCTTGCCAAAAAAGCCGATGCTATTATTGCCATAAGTGATTCGCAACGGAACGAGCTGATAGATGTTTACAAAATTGCCCCACCTGAAAAAATTTTTACCATACCGCTCGGTTTTAATTTAGAAAAATTTTCAGTTGACCAGGATGCAAAAAAAGACATATTTAGAAAAAAGTACGGTTTTGAAAACACTGATATTGTAATTGGAATTATCGGCAGATTGGTACCGGTAAAAAACCATGAAATGTTTTTAGAAGTTGCTGCCCTGGTAAAAGCAAATAGCGGCAATAATATCCGGTTTGTAATTATTGGCGATGGAGAATCAAGAACGCTGATAGAAAAAAAAGCAGCAGAACTTAACCTCAGTTATTCCTACTTTATTACCCATCCACAAATTAAGACAGATATAACCGTTACCTCCTGGGAAACCGAAATTGACCAGGCTTTGGCTGGTCTTGATATTATCGTCCTTACCTCTCACAATGAGGGAACTCCCGTATCATTAATTGAAGCACAGGCGGCTTACAAACCAGTGGTATCAACCAATGTGGGCGGCATTGAAGATATTGTACAACACGGAGAAACCGGTTTTATTACAGAGGCAGGAGATACTGCCACTTTTGCCCAACACATTCAAACGCTGATTGAAGACCCTGCATTAAGAGAAAAAATGGGCAAAAAAGGATATGAAAATGTAATTAAACGTTACTCCAAACAACGATTAATTGCTGATATGAAACATTTATATTTGAGTTTTCTGGAGAAGGAATAACAGTTTTCAATTCACCAAACATAACCTTATAGGTTCGGAAATTACGCTGCCATGATTTGAAGCAGGTATTCATTTTCGAAAGCAGACTTCAAGTGGAGAGAATATCCAACTTTAACTTTTGAAGAATAAAAAAATTTAGTAAACTCCGGGAATAAAAAAAGAACCTGATACTTTCAATGTCGTTAAAAGTTTCAGATTCATCCCCATTTACAAAATTTTAATTCTTTACAAAAAACGGGAAGTTTGCAGTACCCACTTTATTTTTTCCATCGCTAACATATACAAATAAACGGTACGCTCCTTCTTTGGAAGGCGCCACAAAGATTATTTTGCTTTGATCGGCATTACCGGTAACACTATTTTCTATTGCTTTTGGGCGGGCTTCAAAATCGCCGCCATCACTCAATTTTGTTGGCTCGGGAATTATATCCCAACGATAAGAAAGATGATCATTGTTAGGATCAAAAGCTGTAACGGCAGCATTGTAATTATTACCGGGTTTTAGGTACAAAAAATCGATCGGTTTTTGCTGGTTCACCTGCAATGAATAAATATGCGGTGCCTGATTTTGAGGCCAGGTACCAGCCCATAAATATTGCATTACATCTGCTACCTCCGACTCTTCTCCTTCTTCTGTAAAAATACCATACCAGGTAGGTGTGCGTTCCTGCTTTTGTCCCCAAAGAAATACATACGAACCCAAACACCTGTCTTTATCTTTTGCAATAGAATATTCGTATCGCATTTTGTAAACAGCAGCTTTTTCACTGCTCGTTTCTTCTATTGCCGATTTCCATGGCGTTGTTAAACTTTCCCAATGCCCTGTTGGCCCCCATTCGGTTACCATGTAGGCACCCGTCCAGCCGGCGTTACGAATATTTTGAGGCAAGCCTGCCAAATCTCCGTAAGTGTTAACCGATAAGAAATCCAGATCAGGGCAACGTTCGTTTAAATTTGTTACCAAGTCTTTGTCGATGCCTGCGAACACTGTACAAACGGGATGATTTGTATCCAATTCATGTATCATTTTCGCAATATCATTCACGGCATTCCAAACCTTTTGATTTTTGTATCGAAGATTTAATTCGTTTCCAATGCCCCAGGCAAGTAATGCAGGATGGTTCCGGTATTTTAAAACTTCGGCACGCAAACGATCCAATTGATTTCTTACAGCGGCTATATCGTTGTAATCAAATCCATGTCTTTCTAATGAAACATCCAGCCCTAGCAACACTGTTAAGCCATATTTTTTAGCAGAATCCAATACTTTTAGCCCGTCTCTGCTGTCCCATGTTCGGATGGAGTTGCCGCCATACGCAGCAATGCGATCGGGGAATACACTCCCGCCTGTACCTTTCACAAAATAAGGTTGCCCGGCACGCAACAGCTGAAATTTCCCTTCCACTGTTTTTGTTATTTCAACTTTTATAGGTTTAGAGGATTCATTTTTAATTTGTGCTTTAGTATTCGTGGTGCAAAAAACTACTGCCAAAAACAGGTAATAATATCGTTTCATTTTACTGCTCTTTTAAAATATTTAATGTCAATAATAGTCAATTCTTTTAATAACCTGTTTAGATACAAAACAGGTTCTGTTTTTCTGGAATTAGTTTCTCCCGAACTTCAAAAAAAAATTAATAAATATTTTGGGGGGAGGACCGATAAGAGGTTTATACTATCCTTTCTCTCTGTGGTCGGTCTCCCCACCAATGCTCTAAAATTAGTAGATATGATATTTTATAAAGCTAATGAACACTTTAATACTTGTTTTCTCAATGGAAGGAATTTCAAAGGTGGAAGCTAATTGGTAAAAAAACAAAAAAAGAGGAACTCAGCTATGAATTCCTCTTTTGTGAACTGGCTGGGACTCGAACCCAGGACCCTCCCGATAAAAATCGGGATGCTTTACCTAAACAACTAGCTAAATAAACCTTCGATATATTTCCGGGATTTCATTTTCTTTATTACCAATTCCCGCTTTTTGGCTTCTGCCAAACTGGAATACTCCTCGGTATGTTTCAATATCCAGGGTATTCCTGTGGAAGTAAATTTTAATGACCTGTCTGATGTTCATGTAATCGCCTTTCTAAATCTGTGCAGGCACCAACATAGTACTTATTCAATCTTGAGGAATAAAGAATATAAATAAAGGGCATAAAAAAAACCTCTTTGTTTATAAGAGGTTTGTGAACTGGCTGGGACTCGAACCCAGGACCCATACATTAAAAGTGTATTGCTCTACCAACTGAGCTACCAATTCGTCCCGTTATTTATTTGGGATTGCAAAAATAGGGGAATTCAGTTTTAGCACAAAGTTTTTTAGAAATCTTTTTACAGAAATATGTTTTTAAAAAATAAGTTTGTTTAGCTACACCCGGTGAAGTAACTTAATTTTGTTAAATAATTTTTTTTATGAGTAGCTTTTTTAAAGGTAAGGTAGTTGTTATTACCGGTGGTACTAATGGCATTGGCAAGGCATTGATTGATGCATTAATACCCTTGGGTGCAAAAATTGCAACCTGTGGTCGCAGTCAGGACAGGCTGTATAACCTGCAGGTGCAGTACTCCCATCATTTAATGCATACAATGGTTGCAGATATTAGCCGATACGAAGACTGCCGTAGGTTTATCAATTCCACCATTGAAACATTTGGCGGTATTGATATTTTAATTAATAACGCTGGTATTTCTATGAGGGCATTGCTGAAAGATGTGGAAATAGATGTTATAAAAAGAGTGATGGACGTTAATTTTTATGGTACTGTCTATTGCACCAAACTGGCCCTTGAATCTATCATTGAACGTAAAGGAACCATTGCAGGCATATCCTCCATTGCAGGGTACAGGGGGTTACCAGGCCGCAGCGCTTACTCTGCCTCCAAATTTGCCGTTAATGGCTGGCTGGAATCTATAAGAACAGAACTTCTGGATAGTGGTGTAAATGTTATGTGGGTAAGCCCTGGCTTCACGGAGAGCAATATCCGCAATGTAGCTTTGGGTAAAGATGGTGAGGTACTTGGTGAAGGCCTGATGAACGAAGACGCTATGATGAGTTCAGCAGAATGTGCCCAACACATTTTGGTTGCTATAGAAAAAAGAAAACGTACCGTGGTACTTACTTTTAATGGAAAAAGAACGGTGTGGATGAACAAAATTTTTCCTTCATGGGCAGATAATTTAGTAAAAAAATTCTTCTTTAAAAACGGTGAACTTGTTAAGTAGTCATCCTTTTGTGTTGCAGAACCGATGGATAAACTATTTTTAATTTCGTGAAATCCGGTAATTTTAAGCGTTGTAAAAGGCGACTGCATTTTCTAAATTTTATCAGGATTTTATTTAACAAAAAGGCAATTGTACCTTTCTATCTTCCATAAATTAATTTTTGTTTTCGTTTACATATGTCGTTAGTAACACTTATATCGGATATTGGCCAACACGATTTTTTAGTTGGTGCAGTAAAAGGGCAATTGTTACACAGCAATCCTTCACTTTCTATCATTGACATTACGCACCAGCTGCCTCCTTTTAATTTTCCGCAGGCTGCTTATGTTTGCAGAAGCGCCATTAAAAATTTTCCTCCTGGTACATTCCACCTGGTTTTGGTAAATCTTTTTGATCAAAAACCAGAGTACCTTTTACTAGCTGCACACAATGGATTTTACATTGGTTGTGCAGATAATGGCTTACTCACCATGATACTGGAAGAAACTCCCCAACAGGTAGTAGCCTTACGTTTAGAAAAAACGATCCCCAAAAATACTTTGTACTGCACGCAGGTTTTTGCCAAGGCATTTGCAGAAATTGAAAAAGGCAAAAGTCTGGAAGAAATTGGAGATGCATCTATTTCGATTCAGGTAAAAAATGCCTTAAGGCCAATGCTGGGTAATAATTGGATGGAAGGGCAAATAATTTTTATAGATAATTTTGAGAACGTAATTGTAAACATCAGCAAAGACGATTTTGAAACACAGCGCAAAGGCAGGGGCTTTAAAATTGCGTTTAAAAGAGATGAGGTGATTGACAGAATCAGCGAAACCTACGCCGATGTTCCTGAAGGTGAAAAACTGGCTATATTTAATTCCGCAGGCTACCTTGAAATTGCCATTAACAAGGGTAATGCAGCTGGTTTGTTGGGGTTGCAGGGTTTTTCGGAATTGCAACAGCAAAGCTCCAATCAATACGTTAACAACCGGCTAATGTACCAGCGGGTAAAAATATTTTTCGATTAAACTCACTACCTGTTGTCCCTATTGCCTGTAAAAGTTACGGAGATATCAATTGATTAACTATACCGAAACCAACTATTTGAAATTCATTAAAAATACCAGCACAGCAACATTTACCGATCAGGAATTGATAGCTGCCTATAAAGAAAGCAGTGATATGAATTTCCTGAGTGCACTCTACCTGCGATATATGGAGCTTGTATTTGGTGTTTGTCTTAAATATTTTAAAGATGCAGAAAAAGCGAAAGATGCTGTAATGGATATTTACCTGGAATTGTGCAGCAAACTGCAACAGCATGAGGTAGAAAACTTTAAACCCTGGTTGCATGTAGTTGCCAGAAACCACTGCCTGATGCAATTGCGGAGTCCAAAAAATTTAAAGGTGAGCGAATTTAATGCAGCTATTATGCAATCGGAGCAAACAACGCATCTGGAAAATGAGGCATTGGAAAAAGAAGGCTATTTTATCCAATTGGAGCAATGCATGGAAACTTTGCCTGAAGATCAGCAACAAAGTATCCGGTTGTTTTATCTGCAAAAAAAATGCTACAACGAAATTGCTGCTATTACCGGCTACGAGTGGAACAAGGTGAGAAGTTACATTCAAAATGGCAAGCGCAACCTTAAGCAATGTCTTGAGGCCAATAACATTTTTGATGGGTAGCGGGAAGTTTTTTTAAATGACTAATTTTATTATGGCTTCTTAAAAGCTAATGAACAACGAAAAAAAACATATCGTTTATACTGCAAAGGATATTGAACAATATCTTGCTGGTAGCATGAGCAATGCGGAGATGCATGCAATAGAAAAAGCTGCCTTAGATGATCCGTTATTGGCGGATGCCATTGAAGGATATGATGCAGTGGATAATAAAGAATGGAACGAGGTGTTTGCAGCATTAAGAGACAAAATAGCTATTGCAGGTAGCACTCCCGTTATATCTATTAGTAAAAACAAATTTGCACAAAGATGGAGAGTAGCCGCTGCTGTTTTACTTGTTGGTTGTAGTATTGCAATTGCCTATCTCTTTACGTCAAAAAACAATACTGATGAAAAGACGCTCGCTGCCAATACCGGGGTAAAAGAATCCAATAAAACTGATAGCAACCAATTGGCAACCACTGATTCTACCAGCTACATTGCAGCCAATAAAACGCCCGTTACCAGTAGCAAAAAAGAATTGCAGCTGGCAGAGAATGATAACAAGCAACCGACTGAGGAAAAAAAAGCATTAGCAATATTGAAACAGGATAACCAAACAGCGGGCAATGATTTTGTGTACAGACCGGACAAGCAAGCAACAATTGCTAGTAAGGATATGGTACAGGTTGATAATAATAAATCGCCTGCAGAAAGTGCCGCAAAAGAACCGACATCATCCAATAACGTAGATTCAGCTAATTCCCGGAATAATATAGCCAACAAAGGGAATGTAGGTGACAATAAAATAGCTGATGGTAACTTAAATAATTCGGCGGCCCCAGTTAATCAACTAAACGGAATACAGTTAAAAGGCAATAATTTTTTTAATGCACAGGTAGTAGATGCAGCCAATCATCCCCTGCCTTTTGCACAAATAAAAACAGCTAAACAAAAACCTATTGTTGCTGATGCAAGCGGAAACTTTACCATCGCTGCTGCTGATACAACAGTAACAGTAACTGTAACTGCAGCCGGCTATCTTTCAAAAAAATACCAGTTGCAAAATGCCGCGGTGCCGCAAAAGATTATGCTGGACGATGACAAAATTGCCTTACAGGAAATAACTTATACCACCAGGAAATCCTCATCCGCCAAAACAGTTTTAAATAAAGAAAATAATATAAAAGACCTGGAAGCCGAAGACGATGACATTGAACCCGTTAATGGATGGGTTGAATACAATAATTATCTTTCGCAAAACCTTACAGTTAGCGATCAATTGAAAAACAGCAATATCCATGGTGTGGTTGAAGTGTTTGTTAAATTAAAACCCAATGGCAATGTATCTGAAGTAAAAATTGATAAATCACTTTGTGATGAGTGCGATGCGGAGGCCATCAGGTTGATAAAAAAAGGGCCTAAATGGGATGTGAAAAAAAATAAAGCGAGGAGAGCAAAAGTGAAGGTACAGTTCTGAGTACTTAGTATTTAGTACTTAGTATTTAGACAAAATGCAGCAATCGGGGATTTGAATAATGTATTAACATGCAATTAGTTTTCAGTTACTTTATTGTTTTATAAAGGCAATATATTTTGTTACAAAATAGCAACGGTTCAAATATAGAAGGTATTTTAAATTAAGTAATCTTCTTTAATACCGATTTTTCAAACTACTAAAAAAGTATGCAACGTTTATCTATTTGGCTGATTATAATAACAACTTTTTTTGCAGTTAGTATGCAGGCGCAGGTCAAGTTGCCGGCTCCTTCTCCTTTGCAAACGATTAAACAAGATGTTGGCTTGGGCACCATTGAAATCATTTACAGCAGGCCAGGTGCAAAAGGCAGGCAGGTATTTGGAGACCTTGTTCCCTATGGACAACTTTGGCGCACAGGAGCCAACGAAGCTACCCGGATAACATTTAGTGGGCCGGCAGAGATAGGCGGGAAAAAGATAGATTCCGGCAGTTATGTTTTGTACTGCATTCCCAATGTAGATGTGTGGGAAATAATTTTTAATAAGGGTTTACAAAACTGGGGCACAGAAGGCTACACAGAAAACAAGGATGTAGTTCGATTAAAAATTATTCCATTAAAAAATAAAACCTCTATTGAAACTTTTACTATTCAACTGAATGAACTTAAACCCGAAAGCTGCACTATAGAGCTTTTATGGGAGAAAAAGATTATACGGATACCGGTAAATTTTTCGATAAAAGAAAATATGCGGCAACAACTAAGTAAGGCAATGCAATCGGATAAAAAACCTTATTGGGAAGCTGCACAATTTTACTTTGAGTACGATAAAAATCTTACAAAGGCTTTGGAAAATATCAACAAAGCGCTTGAAACAAACATAAAAGCTTATTGGATGTATCTCTACAAAGCAAACATCCAAAAAGAAATGGGAGATAACGCCGGCGCCCTGAAAAGCGCTGAGGCTTCTTTAGAGTTGGCAACAGAAGCCAACAACGAGGACTACGTAAGAATGAACAGGCAGCTAAAAAAGGAATTAAAAAAATAGCAGTGTGCTTTTGTAATACATACTGCTATTTTGTAAAATATTTTGTTCAATTGGTTAGCTGCTAAATTCCGGAAAGAAAACTTTCATGGATATAATCTACCACATCAGGCAGGCTCTTGGTATTTTCATACACTTTCAATTGCCTGTCGGCACCTGTACCATGCTCCATAATTTTATGAACATAGTCAATGGCGTGCCTGCTGCCAAGGTGCGGCACTACATCATCCACAAAATCTAATAACTCATATATCAGTACCCGGGTATTTACCTCACTTTCTTTGCCAAAGTCAATCAGGCTGCCATCAATACCATAGCGGCTTGCCCGCCATTTATTTTCATTAATGAGCGCCCGTGAGTAGGGCATAAAATTTAAATTCTGGCTCCGGAGTTTAAATAACTTGGCACACAGTGCCTGAAAAATTGCAGCAATAGCAATGGTTTCCTGCACTGTCATCGGTATATCGCATATGCGAAACTCAACTGTATTAAAGAAAGGATGAACCCTTAAGTCCCACCATATTTTTTTTGCATTATCAATACAATTAGTTTTTACCAGCAACTTCACATAACTCTCGTAAGCTTCAATACTTTCAAAAAAATCGGGTATACCTGTACGGGGAAATTTATCAAATATTTTAGTTCTAAAAGATTTATATCCTGTTACCCGACCCTCCCAAAAAGGAGAGTTGGTGCTTAGGGCAAAAACATGTGGTAAAAAATACCGGGCAGAGTTGGCAATATGTATGGCAAGTTCCCTGTTTTCCATGCCCACATGTACATGCAAGCCAAAAATGAGGTTACTGCGGGCTGCTTCCTGTAATTCATTCACCAACTCGCTATACCTGATATGATCGGTTATTAACTGGCTTTCCCAATGGCTAAAAGGATGTGTGCCGGAAGCTCCAATCTTTAAACCAAGACTTTCTCCAATTCCACTGATAGTTTTTCTTAAAGTGGATACATCCATAAAAGCTTCATCAACATCCTGACAAATATCTGTACCTACTTCAACTACTGCCTGGTGCATTTCTGCCTTTACTTTATCCCGGATAATTTTTTGGCCTTCCTGCACTATTTTTTGCTCGTGGCTTTTCAACTCCCTTGTTACAGGATCAATTACCATGTACTCTTCTTCTACGCCGATGGTGAAGTTTTTATATGAAATGTTTGCCATGAATTAAATGGATAATTTTAAAATTGAAAATTTATTAAGCGGAAATATTATTATTCTATTTAAACAGTTTTACAATGCTTTGTCAGTAAGCATCCAGATGAATTACAATTTAAAAAGTTCATTCATCGGCATGCTTAAACCCTTTAAAACAACAGATGAGATATTTTCATTGGCTTCATAAATAACCGGCTTTCCATATGCATCGTGTTCGTTTAATAAGTACACATAAATTTGCTGATACTCCGGATAAACAACCCAATATTCCAACACGCCATTTTCTTCGTACAAATCAAATTTGTATTTGGTTTCAGTTTTGGTATTTCCAGGGCTCAATATTTCCACCACTAGTTCTGGTGCTCCATCTACACTGCGGTCATCTTTTAATTTTTCAGGATCGCATACCACAATAATATCTGGCTGCACAACAGTGGTAATTTCGTCGTCTCTTCTTTTTTTCTTTCTAAATGGTTTGCCTTTTAACCTTACATCAATGGGCGATAAAAAACATTCGCATTTTTCACCTTTTAGATAAGTCGCAAATTGTACCCCAATATTCATCAATATCCGCTGGTGGGTAAAAGTTGGCGCAGGACTCATCTTAAAAATCTTGCCCCTTATCAATTCAATCCTTTCTTTAAAATTCCAGGTTAAGTAATCAGCATAGGTAAATCCATAAGGGCTTTCAGGCTCTGCCACTTTTATTTCGCTTAAATCTTCTTTTTGTATGGTTAGATATTTCTCCAATATTTTTTGTTTTGGAATCAGACATTTAATATCTACTAACCCGTTGTGCGGTTAGGCAGCAAGGGCATGTTTTAAATGATTGATTGGTTTGTTGTTTGTATAATTTATTGATTGCAAAACAGTTACTGCAGCAATTTTGGTTATAAGCCTTGTCCTTAATCCCAGTAAAGATTTCGC
>JBBQEA010000099.1:0-17926 GCA_038320245.1 Chitinophagales bacterium
TAAAGCATTAGAAAGACGTTTTCAAAAAGTATTGATAGATGAACCATCTATTGAAGATGCCGTTTCTATTTTACGTGGCTTAAAAGACAGGTACGAAACTTACCACCATGTGCGGATTAAAGATGAAGCCATCATAGCCGCCGTGGAGTTGTCTCACAGGTACATTACCGATCGTTTTTTACCAGATAAGGCCATTGATTTAATTGACGAAAGTGCTGCCAAACTTAGGTTGGAGATGAACTCCATGCCCGAAGAATTGGATAAACTGGAAAGACAAATTCGCCAGCTTGAAATTGAAAGGGAGGCTATTAAAAGAGAAAGTGACGCAGGAAAGCTGAAGGAATTAAATACGGATATTTCTAACCTGATTGTGCAAAGGGATACGTTTAAGGCAAAGTGGCAACAGGAAAAAGAAGTGGTAGAAAAAATTCAGTCGGCAAAAAGTGAAATTGAAAATTTAAAACTGGCTGCAGAAAAAGCAGAGCGGGAAGGCGATTACGGTAGGGTGGCTGAAATACGCTACGGCAAAGTACAGGAGCAGGAAAAGATAATTGATGATCAAACCAAACAATTGGATGACATCAGCGAAAAAAGACTGTTGAAGGAAGAAGTGGATGCAGAAGATATTGCAGCCAACATAGCCAAGGTAACCGGCATTCCTGTAATGAAAATGCTGCAGAGCGAACGGGAAAAATTATTATTACTGGAAGATGAATTGCACAAAAGGGTAGTGGGGCAGGATGAAGCTATTGAAGCAGTGAGTGACGCCATTCGCCGCAGCAGGGCAGGGTTGCAGGATCCTAAAAAGCCAATTGGTTCTTTTATATTTTTAGGTACCACCGGTGTTGGTAAAACAGAATTGGCCAAGGCGTTGGCAGATTACCTGTTTGACGATGACAGCATGATGACTCGGATTGATATGAGTGAATACCAGGAAAAACATTCCGTGAGCAGGCTTGTGGGTGCGCCTCCCGGATATGTTGGCTATGATGAAGGCGGACAACTAACCGAAGCTGTACGGCGCAAACCTTACAGTGTGGTTTTGCTGGATGAAATAGAAAAAGCCCATCCGGATGTTTTTAATATTTTGTTGCAGGTATTGGATGATGGCCGCCTGACAGACAACAAAGGAAGAGTCGTGAATTTTAAAAATACCATTATTATCATGACTAGTAATATGGGCAGCCATATAATCCAGGAAAATTTTGAAAAAGTAACTGAGTCTAATAAAGAGGACGTGGTAGAAAGCACCCGGGCCGAAGTACTCGTATTGTTGCGGCAGACTATTCGTCCGGAGTTTTTAAACAGGATAGATGAAATCATTATGTTTCAGCCTTTAATGAAGAGTGAAATAAAAGGTATCATCAAAATTCAATTGGAAGGTTTAGTTAAGCTTGTTGCAGAAAATGGTATTGAATTGTTGTTCAGCGATTACGCCCTCGATTACCTGGCCGAAAATGGTTACGATCCACAGTTTGGGGCAAGGCCATTAAAGCGTTTAATTCAAAAATCTATCATTAATCAATTGAGTAAAAGGATATTGGCAGGAGATATTGATAAAAGTAAGCCGGTAATGGTAGATGTATTTGATGGAACTGTGGTATTTAGAAATGAAGGCAATGCAGAAACAACTAAAAAAACAAGTAAAGAAACTGTTAAAATTATTTAAATATTACGACGTAACTAGCTGATTATAAATAATGTGGAAAAGCTGTGCAGGAATTTATTGTAAGTGTTTTAGGTAAAATCACAAAAAAGTTTATCTTCAACCGCTTTCGATAGGGGTTTTAAAACTATTTTCTGCATTTTTTTTAAACTACTTCTAAGTTGGCGTGTTATAAGTGTTACAGGATTGAAAACAATGAATTTAAGCATACAATTTAAAAAATATATAAAATGGCATTTAAAAAAGAGGTTCCTGAAATAATTGAACCAAGAGATGTATTTGTGGGAAATATCGACGCTCCTATTACATTGGAAGAGTTTGGCGAATACGAAAGTGAGGCCTGCGCAAAGGCGAATGAAGTGGTAAAGCAAATACTCGAAGACTACGAAGGTAAGGTTCGTTTTAACTTTCGTCACTTTCCATTAACACACATTCACCAACGCAGCCTTAAGGCAGGTGAGGCAGCTGTTGCTACTGCACAGGTTGGTAAGTTTTGGGAAATGCATAACATTCTGTTTGCAAATCGCCGTAACCTGGGTACTACAAGTCTTAAATTGCATAGCAAAGAAGCCGGCGTACAAAACAAGCGTTTTTTAGACGAATTGGTAAATGCTACTTATGGCTGGCAGGTGCAGGGAGATATTAAAGAAGGTCACGACCGCGGTGTAAAAGATGTACCTACATTTTTTATTAACGGAGAACGTTTCTCTGGAAAAATAAATTTCGAAGACATGAGTAAGGCAATTGAAGTTGCTTTAAAAACAGTTAAGAAAAAAGCTCCTGCAAAAGCGAAAGTTTAGAGTTTAAATAGTTTTAAAGAGCCCGGTATAATTACCGGGCTCTTTGTATTTGCTTACCTTAGGTAGCTGGTTTATTAAAACAACTAATTGCAACTTACCATGATCAGTATTAACAACCTGCATAAATTATACAAAGGCATTCCTGCTGTAGCAATTGACCACCTGGAGATTTTTTCCGGTGAAGTAATCGGATTGGTTGGCAACAACGGTGCCGGAAAAACAACCTTTTTTCGGTTGCTGCTCGACCTCATAAGAGCAGACAGCGGAGAAATTTTATCAAAAGGAAAATCGGTTACTGCTACAGAAGAATGGAAAAGTTATACTGCAGCCTATATTGATGAGGGCTTCTTAATCGAGTACCTCATGCCGGAAGAATATTTTTATTTTGTGGGTAAACTCAACCAGCAATCCAAGGCGGATGTGGATGATTTTTTAGAACAGTACAAAGCTTTTTTTGATGATGCCATAATCGGCAAAAAGAAATACATCCGAGATTTTTCTAAAGGCAATCAATTTAAAATTGGCATTGTAGCAGCACTCCTAACGAACCCGGAATTATTAATATTGGATGAACCCTTTGCCAACCTCGACCCAACCACACAATTGCGGCTGGTAGATATGATCAGGCAATTGGCGCAAGACAAACGCATGTGTATCATTGTTAGCAGCCACGACATTAACCACATCGCCGAAGTAAGCACCCGTATTTTATTGATGGAAAAAGGTAGCATCATAAGAGATTTTGCCGGAGGCGATTCGGCCTATGAGGAGCTGGTAGATTATTTTAAAGTGAGGTGAGAATTTGTTTCCAATTTTTGACTAGTTGATGGATAATGCAAAATAGTAAGTTCCTGATTTTAAAAAGAAAATTATTTTAATCCATTATAAAAAGAGAAAAGTCGCACAAGATCTGGTATCTTTTTAAAATTGATTTTATTTGCATCAAGATATTGTTTTGTTGCTTCCTCCTTGTCATTCATTAATTTCCACAGGTGTTCTTTGCTATATTGCAGTGGCTCTATTCCCTCAGGCGAAAAAATATAATATCGGCTATATTCTACAAATTCTTTTCTTAGTTCTCCCGACATTTCATTCTTAAATGTTTCAATGTTTTTATAATATTTTTTCAGCAGGCTAATTTTACCGGAACACAATACCTGGTAAAAATAATTTTCATTTTTATTGTCAATAGCCGGGTATCCGTTTTGAAAAAAGTACAGTATATTTTCTTTTGAAAATAAGTCGGTATAGAATATCTTTTTGATGCTACCATCTAAAGCTATCCAGGTGGTATTGGCAGTATCAAGATAATACAACTCGTTGCTTTCTATATTCAGTTTTACTTTTACTTTTTTCACAAGCTGCCCGGCAGTTGTTAAAACATCCGCATCTGCCCAATCAGGATTAATGAATGCTGTGCCCTCTATCGCCGGATCATATTTTTCATTCCTAAGCGATTTTCCATTCATATCTGCAATCTGCATCATTCGTCCATTATTGGTGTTTGCAAAACTTAATTGGGCTGTTGCTTTGTAGTTCAGCAGTACAAAAAAAATAAGAATAATAACAGATATATTTTTCATGATTAAACTTTAATAAAGTTAACAAAAAAAGGGAGGGATTTCATCCTGCGTTATTTCAACGGCCGGCCACTCACAAACTTGTTCCCCCTTACATAAAATCTATACGGCAGCAAAGCATCAATTCCTGCACTATCAATTCCAATTCGTTTGCTGGCAGCTATTTCATCATCAGTAAATACAAATCCATCATCAGCAATAAATATTTCTTTACTGTTTAATGAAATACCGGAGTGAATTTTGGTTATTCCCATTGCTTTGCACAAATTGCCGGGGCCTTTGGTGAGGGTATTGTCTAATTGCATTTTACCAGTGCGCTGTAACATACAATCAATTCCTTCAATTGGCTCCAAAGCCCTTATCAGTACAGCATCAGGCGCATTTATTTTATTGGTAACTACATTAAACATAGTATGTATGCCATAGCAGATATACACGTACGAAATGCCGGCCTCATTATACATATGTTCGTTGCGTAGGGTACGCTTGCCTCCAAAAGAATGGGAGGCTTTATCAGTGATGCCAACATAAGCTTCTGTCTCAACTATTCTCCCGCTGGTAAGGTTGCCGTTGAATGTGGTTACCAATATTTTGCCTGGTAAATTTCGGGCAATCTTTACCACATCATCACCACCATAAAAATCATTGTTTAACTTCTTCAACTTATCTGTATTTTTAACCGATAAAATACGAATGTAATTACTGTTGGGTTGTATTTAATAACTTATTATTACTAACAGGATATTCTATTAAAAACCAAACAACACCCCCAATTTACGCATGCTGAAAGAAATCATCATAGCCATACAATCATATATAGAAGCCCACCGTTTTATTATTAAACACCGTCTTTGGAAATGGATTTTGATTCCCGGTATTATTTACTCCCTGTTATTTTGCGTCGGTATTTATTTATTCTGGATCAGCAGCGATTTGGCAATTGAGCATTTGCTCAACATAACGGGTCTGGGTAAATGGGTGATAGCAATGGAAGGCGGCTGGTTAAAATTCCTCTTTATTTTTGGCCAGGTAATTTTAAAGCTTGTGCTGATGTTGCTCTACTTCTCTCTGTTTAAATATTTATTCCTCATCATTGGCTCGCCCTTATTTGCCTACCTCAGCGAAAAAACAGAAGCCATTATGGAAGGAAAAGATTTTCCTTTCAGCTTTAAACAATTGCTGCAAGATGTTGCAAGGGGCATCAAACTGGCGCTGCGTAATAGCTTGTGGCAAACCATTTATACCATCACTATTTTATTGGTATCACTGATACCATTGGTGGGTTGGTTTACCCCGTTTTTTGCGCTGCTGATTGAGTGTTATTACCTCGGATTTTCTATGTTGGATTATAGTTGCGAAAGAAATAAATTATCCAGTACCCAAAGTCTTGCGTTTATCAGCAAACACAAAGGATTGGCCATCGGCAACGGCATTGTATTTTATATGATGCACATGGTAATAATTGTTGGCTGGATATTGGCACCTAGCTACGCCGTAGTAGCAGCTACTATTAGTTTTTATAAAACCAAGTAATGACATTTTATGGCCAGTAATATTTATTTAATCCCCACTGTATTGGACGAAGCTGCAGTGCATACCATACCGCTGTACATAGTGGATGCTATTAAAAACTGCCAGGTAATATTTGCGGAAAATGAACGTACCGCAAGGCGTTTTTTAAAATTGATGTGGAAAGAAATGGTGATTGACGATTATGAATGGCATACCATTCACAAGGCAGAGGGAGAACAGAAAATAAATTTCCGCAATTGCATTACAGCCAATAAAAACATCGCCATTATAAGTGAGGCAGGCTGCCCCGGTATTGCCGATCCCGGACAAATTTTAATTGAAGTGGCGCAGCAAATGAATGCCGCGGTAAAACCCTTGGTGGGCCCAAGTTCCATCTTATTGGCATTGATGGCAAGTGGAATGAATGGACAGCATTTTGAGTTTGTTGGTTACCTCCCTATAGACAATGGAGAAAAGATGAAGGCCATCAGGGAAATGGAGTTAAACTCTTTGAAAAAAAACAGTACCCAGATTTTTATTGAAACCCCTTACCGAAACGATCAACTACTGGAGACTTTATTAAAAACCTGTAAACCAACCACCCGCATTTGTGTTGCCGCCGAATTAACCGGACCAAACGAATTTGTAAAAACAAAATCGGTGGCTGATTGGAAGAAAGAAAAAACCGGCTTTCATAAAAAGCCGGTGATATTTTTATTGCATGCAACCTGATTAGTTATCTTTCAATTGGCTTCATAGTAAGTATTTTATCTACTATAAAAGGGCTAAAGCCACGCCAGGGTAAAGCGCCTTTATATTCCTTATAATGTAAATCAAAATAACTGCCACTATTTGTCATCAGCACGTTGGCAATGCTGTCATTTACCACTGAAAATTCAAATTCATATGATTGAACAGTGCCTACCGTTTTTGACCGAAAACCAGATTGTATAAGTTTGCCTTCGTAGGTTTTAAATACATTTCCTTTTTTTACAAGATAGTTTAACTCACCCGATTTTACGCCTTCGCCAAATACAAAATAATACTTCCACCAAATAAATCCACTTAAAATTAAAACAGCTATTAATATTACTACTCTCATAAATTTTTTAAAAGCTCCGGCGCTTTTTGGTTGTAATTTTTCCGTTAATTGTTTTGGTTCGCTCATGTTTATTGATTTATTTTTTACAATCCGTTTTTATCTACCAAATATACTAAAGCCGCCATATTTAATGCGCCTAAATGTAATTCACGCCTGCTTACATTTTCAAATACATCTGTAGAAGCATGGTGTACATCAAAGTAACGTTGGCTATCCGGTCTTAATCCACAAACACCTGCGCCAATTGTTTTTAACGGGCCAATATCTGCACCTCCACCGCCTTTGGTAAAATTACTTGCTCCGTATGGATAGAATAAATTTTTCCATCCCATCATCTTTTCAAAAGCTTTTTCAGAAACATCCAGGCTAAATCCTCTTGGAGTAAAACCACCGGCATCACTCTCTAACCCAAACAAATGCTTTTCTTTATTTGCTTTGGCAAGTTCCAGATATTTAGCAGCACCTTTTCCTCCATTTTCTTCATTCATAAACATAACTGCCCTGATGGTTCTTTGAGGCTGTATACCAACAGCCTTTATGGCTCTTAATACTTCAATACTTTGTACTACTCCGGCACCATCGTCCTGTGCACCTTCTGCCAAATCCCAGCTATCCAGGTGGCCGCCAACCGAAATTATTTCTTCAGGAAATGTAGTACCTCTTATTTCACCCACCACGTTAAAAGAAGGGGCATCTGCCAGCATTGCACAATTAGTTTGTATGAATGCGGTTAACTGCAGTTGATTTTTTAATTGTTTGCTAAGCCATATTGCATCATTGGTGCTAATGGCAACTGCAGGAATTTTTGGGAATGAATCATTGTAAATAGTTACTCCGGTATGAGGGAAATCATCCGGGTTACTGGCCAATGAACGCACCATAGCACCAACGGCGCCATACTTGGCAGCCTTTGATGGTCCTGAGGTTCTGGAGCGCCCGCTTTCACCATAAGCATTAAAGGTTTCAATGTAAGTTGGGTTCATGGGAAAATTAAAGAAAACAATTTTCCCTTTTATACCTGCGGTACCCAATTTATCTAATTCAGCAAAACTTTCAATTTCCACTACCCTGGCATTAATACCCTTTTTTCCGGAGCCTGCAGAATTGCCCAACGCACACAAATGCAATTCTTTTCGTGTGCCGCCGGCCATTTGTATATAACCTTTTTCTTTTGCTCCCCTTACCCAATGCGGCACCATGCAGGGTTGCAGGTAAACAGTGTCGGCACCGGCCTCTTTTAACATGCGGGCAGTGGCTTCAACCGCTTTTTGAGCATTGGCCGATCCACTCAATCTTGGTCCAATTTTTTTACAGATAAAACGAAGGTTGTCGTATGCTTTTCCATTGGTAAGTACCTCATCTGCAATTTTCCTTATCATTAAAGAGTCATCGTTTTGTGCCAGCATTGTTAATGAAAATAATAAGGCGGAAATACTTAGAATAAATTTTGATACCATATATAAATTTTGAGATGCCAAACTTACTGATATTATAAAGAAATAGCTGAAGTTTAGTAGCCTACCTTTGTATTAACGTTTGTAAATCAATTTAAATCAGCTTTTGAGCAGTTAAATGAAATCAACATGGAGAAAAAAAACATGGGGAATAGTTTGTTTTGTATGCTGCTGATTTTAGTACATTGCAACACTTAAAAAGCAGCTGCGATCTCGTAGCATTTTTACAACAATAAAATAAAATTCTATAATCAAAAGTTTGGAATAACTATTATTACCCCTGTCTTTCAATAAAAAGAAAGGGAGCAGATTAAAAAATTATTTATGTCAAATGAATTAAGAAACCAG
The DNA here is from genome assembly GCA_038320245.1 of Chitinophagales bacterium. Lineage (GTDB taxonomy): Bacteria > Bacteroidota > Bacteroidia > Chitinophagales > Chitinophagaceae > Ferruginibacter. The sequence goes on from JBBQEA010000099.1 coordinate 8,463, forward strand.
GAGGCACTTGAATACCACGCCAAAGGAAGGCCCGGTAAAATTGAAGTAGTGCCAACCAAAGAAGCCAAAACACAACGTGATCTTTCTTTAGCCTATTCGCCTGGTGTGGCAGTACCTTGCTTAGCCATTGCAGCCAACCCCGAAGATGTGTATAAGTACACCGCCAAAGGCAATCTGGTAGCCGTTATCAGCAATGGAACCGCTGTGTTGGGGTTAGGTAATATTGGCCCCGAGGCCGGCAAACCAGTGATGGAAGGTAAGGGTGTTCTTTTCAAAATATTTGCAGATATTGATGTATTTGACATCGAGATCAATGAAACCGATCCCGAAAAATTTGTGCAGATTGTAAAATCGCTGGAGCCCACGTTTGGCGGCATCAATCTGGAAGATATTAAAGCCCCCGAGTGTTTCTATATCGAAACAAAACTAAAAGAATTATTGAAGATACCCATCATGCATGATGACCAGCATGGTACTGCAATTATATCTGCCGCAGGTTTACTAAATGCGTTGGAAATACAACATAAGAAAATTGAAAAGGTACGATTTGTAGTAAGTGGAGCTGGTGCTGCAGCGATGGCATGTATTAAATTGTACCAGGCCCTCGGCGCAAATCCAGCAAACTTTATGGTGTTTGATCGTAAAGGAATCATCTATACCGGTCGTGCCGATTTAGATGAACAAAAGCAGGCATTTTGTGCTGATGCAAAATATAAAGACTACGATCTTGCAAAAGCATTTGAAGGTGCAGATGTATTTATTGGTCTTAGTGCCGGCAATACTGTTTCAGCAGATATGGTAAAATCAATGGCAAAAAATCCAATTGTTTTTGCATTGGCCAATCCCGATCCGGAGATAGGGTATGAAGAGGCTACCAGTGTGCGCAAAGATATCATCATGGCTACCGGCCGAAGCGATTATCCCAACCAGGTGAACAACGTGTTGGGCTTCCCATACATATTCAGAGGTGCGCTTGATGTAAGGGCTACCACCATTAATGAAGCAATGAAACTGTCTGCTGTAAAGGCTTTGGCGGCATTAACCCGGGAGCCGGTACCCGATATGGTTAATCTTGCTTACAACGAAAAAACAATTTCATTCGGTGCACATTATATTATTCCCAAGCCATTAGATCCCCGGTTACTTTCTACAATAGCACCCGCAGTAGCTAAAGCGGCTATGGAAAGCGGCGTTGCTAAATATCCAATTAATGATTGGGATGCGTATGAACTGGAATTGAATAAACGGCTTGGATTGGATAACCAATTAAGCCGTGCAATTAGTAACAAAGCAAGAAAAGATCCTAAGCGGGTGGTGTTTGCCGATGCAGAAAATATCAAAATTTTAAAAGTTGCACAATTGGTGCAGGAAGAAGGTGTTGGTTTTCCCATCTTACTGGGTGATGAAAAGATCATTAATAAAATGGCCAGCGATAATGGAATTGAAATTGAAGGAATGCCCATCATTAATCCTAAGGAGGAAACTCATGATGAAATGAGAAGAAACTTTGGTGAGTTGTTTTACAATAAACGGCAACGCAAGGGGGTCAATAAACATGAGGCTAATAAGATAATGAAAGATCGCAATTATTTTGGCTGCATGCTGGTAGAAACAGGTGAAGCCGATTGTATGATTAGCGGTTTAACCCGAAATTATCCCGATACCATCAGGCCTGCCATACAAACTATTGGCAAAGAAGAAGGGGTGTCAAAAATTGCAGGTATGTACATCATGTTCACCAAACGTGGACCATTGTTTTTAGCAGATACTACCATCAACTTTAATCCAACTGCAGAAGAGCTGGCAGAAATAACATTGCTGGTAGCAAAAGAAGTTAAATCATTCAACATTAAGCCACGCATTGCAATGCTTTCTTACAGCAACTTTGGCAGCAGCGATGGAGAAGAAGCCAAATTGGTACGCAGGGCAAGAGCAATAGTAAAAGCAAAAGATCCTGAATTAATATGCGATGGTGAAGTGCAGGGTATTTTAGCTTTTAATAAAGAAATTTTAAAAGATAATTATCCATTTACTGAGTTGCTCGATGGTGAAGTGAATACACTGATATTCCCTAATTTATCTGCAGGAAATATTGCTTACAATCTTTTGCAGGAAGTGAGCGGCGCCGATTCTATCGGACCAATTTTATTAGGCTTAAACAAGCCCGTGCATGTATTGCAGCTAGGCAGTTCGGTTAGGTCTATTTTTAACGTGGTACTTATTGCAGTTGTGGATGCTCAATTAAAATCTACAACAGATACAAAGGAGGCGATTGCAAAAAGCAAGTGGTGGAATGGCTTTAAAAGCACAAGCCAAGATATATAAGCTACATGCAGCAACTAAATGACCATATCAGTAAACGGAAAATTACTTACGTTGTAAGTAAACCCTTTAAGAAATACCTGAAAAGGTATTTTAGGGAACTGTCGTTGCCGGTAAGTTACAATACACTAAAACATTTTAGTTTCGGCATACCTGTTTTAGACAAAGACGGTAAAGACACTTTGTGGGAAACTGTTTTTTATAATCCTACTTTAACGAATGAAATTCATGCAGCGCTAAAAAGAGTGTACACCTTACTTAAATCAAGCGGTCACACACAGGCCGAAGAACACCTGCATATTGAGCGAATAGACTATTGCCTCTTTGGAAATTCCAAACCGTTCCGGATAAAAATAGTGAACAATTACAATGAGGTGTACGATTATTTCTATCTCAAGATAGCAGACTCTTCCAGAATTTTTGGAATGGAGCTGGAGCATTTATTATCGCCGTACAGCATCAATTTTTTAATAGACGATAACACTTTGGCAGAAGAACATATCTCCGGCATACCCGGAGATATGTTTATAAAAAACTACCTGCACAGGCCGGAGTACAATCCAAAAAAAATTGCCAAAGAGTTTGTCAAATTCAATGAGCGCTGCTTTGTAAGGCTGCTGGGCGATATGCGGAGTTACAATTTTATATTTGATATCACACAGGATTTTGATGATATACAATTCCGCATCCGTGCCATCGATTTTGACCAGCAAAGCTATGAGGGCAGTAAAAATATTTACCTGCCGCAGTTTTTTAAAGAAAATAAAGTATTGGTACAACTGGTGCAGGAGTACCTGATTCCAAATGTGATTAAGCAATACCAGCAGGAGGAAAGATCACAAATCATTTTACGGGTAAAGGCCCAACGCCAACGCCTGCGGGACTTAAGGGTTGCTGCTGCAGATGAAAGCCTTTCCACTCCCGAAAAAATAAGTCAGCTGGCAAATGAATTATCACAATATCACAACGGAGAACCGGCCTTTTTAAAGTGTACCACCATGCCGCAGCTAATGTACCAGCACCTGAAAGCTTTTTTATTAGCAGACAGGCAAAAAGCCAGCAATTAATTTTTTTTTAGTGAAGAATTCAAAATCGCTTAAGTAAAAAAATAATAAATAAGGAATATTGAATGGACAAATTGATAGTTGATAATTGATAGTTGATTTGTGTACGTTGTACGTCCCTGATATAGGTTGACCACAAAAGTCATTGATACATTGATAGTTTGTTCCGTCCCGTTTCTACATTCATTATTCCTTGTTCAATATTCGATATTACAATCCCTGGCCTTAACTCAACCACTGTTAAAAAGCTAAACTATAAAAGAAACAACAACGCCTTAACGCCTAAACGGCAAAACAAAATGACGGCATTGGTAATGCAGTTATAGCTACCCAATTAAATAACCACCAATTTTTTCAATACATTTGTTTTATGAGTTTTTTTACACACTTCGGGCGCTACCTGCTCATGATAAAAGGCATGTTTACCAAACCGGAAAATGCAAAAATGTATTGGAAAGAATTTATGCACCAATGCAACGATATCGGCATCGGTTCATTGGGTATTGTTTCTATCATTTCTGTTTTTATTGGTGCCGTAAGTGCAGTACAAACCGCTTACCAGTTGGTTAGTCCCATCATACCACTTACAACCATTGCAACCATTGTAAGAGATACAGTAATTCTCGAATTTGCGCCTACGCTGGTTTGTATTGTACTAGCCGGTGTAATAGGTAGTAAAATTGCAAGTGAGCTCGGCAATATGAGGGTAAGCGAACAAATAGATGCGCTCGAAATAATGGGCATCAACACCAAAGCCTACCTGATTTTACCAAAGATAGCAGCCTCACTCGTTACCATTCCACTATTGGTTGTAATTGCAATGGTACTCGGCATTTGGGGTGGAAGAATGGCTGGCACTGCATCCCACATTCTAAGTCCCGAAACTTTCGATAAAGGATTGGTCATGAATTTCACTCCCTACAATGTAACTTTTGCACTTATTAAATCTTACACATTTGCCTTTATCATCAGCAGTATACCCGCTTATTATGGCTATTATGTAAAAGGCGGTGCCCTCGAAATTGGAAAGAGCAGTACCAAGAGTGTAGTGGTAAGTTGTATAATGTTGCTTTTTGCAGATTATGTGCTATCCCAATTATTATTAAACCCTGCCACTTAATAACATGATTGAATTTAAAAATATAGAAAAAGCTTTTGGTGATAATTTAGTGCTGAAAGATGTTAGCCATTTAATGGAAACCGGCAAGTGCAATCTTATCATTGGTACCAGTGGCAGTGGCAAAACAGTATTGCAAAAATGCCTGGTAGGTTTATTTGAACCAGATAAAGGAGAAATTATTTACGACGGTGTAAGCTTTACAGAAATGTCGCAGGATAACCGAAAAGAATTACGACAACAAATCGGTATGCTGTTCCAGGGTTCTGCCTTATTCGATAGTAAAACCGTAGAGGAAAATGTGATGTTCCCACTCGATATGTTTACACACCAAACACAGCAGGAAAAACTAAAACGGGTAAACGAAGTACTGAATAGGGTAAACCTTGAGGAGGTGAATCATAAGTTTCCGGCAGAAATAAGTGGTGGTATGAAAAAAAGGGTAGGTATAGCAAGAGCAATTGTGCTGAACCCCAAATATTTATTTTGCGATGAGCCCAATTCCGGCCTCGATCCCCAAACCAGCATGGTGATAGATAAACTCATTTACGACATCACCAAAGAATTTAACATGACTACTGTTATCAACACCCACGACATGAACAGTGTAATGGAAATTGGTGAAAATATTTTGTACATGGATCAGGGACAAAAGGAATGGAGCGGCAACAATAAAGAAATTATCTTCTCCAAAAATGAACGCCTCAACGCCTTCATCTTTGCATCCGAATTTTTAAAAGATGCCAAAGACATGCGCATGCTGGAAGCAAAAGGAAAAATTTCCAACGACAGAAATATGGATGAGTTGATGAAATAATCTGTAACATTCAAAAAAAATATGCCTGCGTACAAATTAGGTTGCATTGAATATTTAGGTGACCGGCAGAACAACTTTGTGCAGCTGCATTGGCGACGCTCCGTTCAACTTTATATCTTTATTGAACTTTTCCCAAACAATCACAAGGGGGGCAGCCGTAGTTCGTGCCTCACTAAAAGATGTCATCTCTAAAAGCTGTTTCCTGCCGTTGTTCGTGTATCCTGCCGGGCTCGTGTCTTCACGAAACACAATTACGCCGATTAATTCCGATACATCTCCCCTTCAAAATTTAAGCGTTCTCAGCCGGGGTCTCACTCAGAGATGACATCTTTTTAAAAGATGTCATCTCTGGCAGGTATCCCAGGCGGGTTTCCGTGCGGCAGGTAAGTGCCGGGCAGAACCCGCCGCTATTGCAGCAGAGTGCATCCCGTCCTAAAAAAATAATTATATAGATTTGACCAGCCCTTCATGATAGCGGCGAGTCCCACTGCTACCCTGCAAAGCCATTAGTGGAGACTCGCCTTAGAATATTTAGATGTAGTGTAATATTTGAACAGGAATTAAGGTTATGTAATAATTCTTTGCTTAACAGAACGACAGTTTATACATTTGACAAATGATGTCAAAATACAATCTTTTAAAATGGACAGTTTAAGTCACATTATACGGAAGCTGAGAGAAGATAAGCAATTGCCCCTGAGAACAGTTGCCGCTTTCCTGAACATTGACCAGGCCATTCTCAGCAAGATTGAGCGGGGACAACGTAGGCCGACAAGAGAACAAGTTGTTAAGCTTGCCGGGTATTTTAAAGTAAAGGAAAATGATTTGTTGGCATACTGGCTGAGTGAAAAACTTGTGAACGAGTTGGAGGACGAGGAAGTAGCTTTACAAGCATTGCAACTTGCGGAGGAAAAAGTAAACTACATCACAAAACCTGCAAACAGTAAAATAAAGATTATCACTTTAATTAAAAATATTTTAAAAAAAGATGGGCGTGTATCCGCAGCCTGGTTATTTGGTTCAGTTGCAAGGGGCGAAGAAAAGCCAGACAGCGATGTGGACATTATGGTAGAAATGGGCAACGAAAAAAAATATTCCATGTTCGATTTACTGGATATTGCTTTTATAATTGAAAATAAAATTAACAGAAAAGTTGATTTGGTAGAGAAAGGATTCTTAAAAGATTTTGCTTTGAAAACAGCCCTTAATGACTTAATAAAAATTTATGGATAAACCAACACCCAAAGAAAGGGCAGAACAGATACTGGTAGCCATAGAATTGATTAGGGAATTTGTAACTGGTATAAATGAAACTGTTTTTTTAAAAGACATCAAAGTGCAAAGTGCTGTACAATACCAGTTTTTAATTATTGGCGAAGCCATTAGATATATAGACGATGACATTTTAACCAAATATAATTATCCCTGGCATATACCACGATCGTTCAGGAACTTTATTATACATGTATATCATGGTGTAAAAATGGAAAGAATTTATTATGCCACACAAGATTTGAACGAGCTGGAAAAGCAAATCAAACTTATTTTAAAAAATGAATTTGAGTGATAAACTTCATAATTACGCTATGGTACAAATAATGGTTCATACATACAATGGCAATGGTCCGATTTAAAGGAAAAACATTTGAAGAAATGATACAACAAAAAATGATCTATAAGCAATGCATATGAACCTTTACCAAAAACTACAGCAAGCCAGCAGCGAAGAAGATGTAAAAGATGCATATATAAAAGCACTGGGATTAAAAGAAAGCGGGTTGGCATTGCACGGGCTATTGTACTAAATCCCAAATATTTATTTTGCGATGAGCCCAACTCCGGCCTCGATCCGCAAACCAGTATGGTGATAGATAAACTCATTTACGACATCACCAAAGAGTTCAACATGACTACTGTTATCAACACCCACGACATGAACAGTTTAATGGGAATTGGTGAAAATATTTTGTACATGTATCAGGGCCAAAAAGAATGCAGCGGTAACAATAAAGAAATTATTTTCTCCAAAAATTTACGCCTCAACGCCTTCATCTTTGCATCCGAATTTTTAAAAGATGCCAGAGACATGCGCATGCTGGAAGCAAAAGCAAAAATTTCCAACGACAGAAATATGGATGAGCTGATGAAATAATCTGTAACATTCAAAAAAATATGCCTGCGTACAAATTACGTTGCATTGAATATTTAGGTGACCGGCAGAACAACTTTGCGCAACTGCATTGGCGACGCTCCGTTCAACTTTAAATATTTATTGAACTTTTTCCAAACAATCACAAAGGAGGGGTAATTTGAGTAGCCGTTTGTGAAACCAATAGCCTCTAAATATGATTTCCAAACCCCAAAGGATTTTAATTTGAGTAGTCATGTGTGAAACGCATGGGATCCAAATATTGTTACCAAACCCCAAAGGGGTTTAATTTGATTAGCCGTGGGTGAAACCCATGGACTACAAACAGTCTTACCAAATCCTGCCAACCCCGAAGGGGTTGAACAGTTTATTGGTCCTTTGAGATTCATGTATGCTTTACTTTGCAACATTAATTGTGTATGTTTATATACACATTTAAACATACTTAAAATGGGTGCCTACAAGCAGATTTTTTACCATATTATTTTCGGTACTAAAAATCGGGAACCAACAATTTCAACTGATTATGAGCGGGAGTTATTCAAGTATATTCACGGCATAATAAATAAAAAGCATTGTAAATTATTTCGCATTAATGGTATGCAAGACCATCTCCATATATTTTCTGATCTTCATCCCACTGTATGCCTGAGTGATTATATAAAAGACATAAAAATTGCAAGCAATGGGTGGATGAAAGATAGCGGCAGATTTCCTGGTTTCAAAGGATGGCAGGATGGTTATGGTGCATTTACCTATTCAATTAAAGAAAGAGATACCATCATTAATTATATAAAAAATCAAAAGAAGCATCATAAAACTGAAGTTTTTGTTGATGAGTTCAAACGTTTGCTGATTGAAAATGGGGTTGAATTTGATGACAAATATTTACTATAACGCAAATGTTAAACCCCTTCAGGGTTGGCAATTTGTGCTGTTAAACGCTGTATCCATGGGTTTCACCCACGGCTATTCAAATTCAACCCTTTCAGGGTTGGATGCCAAGGATAATGAGTTGCCTCGTTAAAATTTATTACAGCATTAAATTTTGAAACGATATTTCATTTCGCTACATATCCCCTTCAAAATTTAAGCGCTCACAGGCGGGGTTTCCCTTAGAGATGACATCGACTCTAAGAGATGACATCTTTTAAAAAGATGTCATCTCTGGCAAAGCTCTTTTGCAATCAACAAAACGGTTACACATGAATAAAAAATAAACTACACTGCTAATTTTTATGATGGAGGCATATTTACACCAAGAGATGACATCTTTTAAAAAGATGTCATCTCTGGCAAAGCGCTTTGGCAATCAACAAAACAGTTACACATGAATAAAAAAATAAACTATACCGCCAATTTCTATGATGGAGGGATATTTCATGTATATAACAGAACCAATAATAAAGAACTGCTTTTTAAATCAGATGACAATAGGATTTATTTTTTAAACCAGTTTAAAAAATACCTGCATCCATATGTAGATACTTTTTGCTGGAATTTATTGCCCAATCATTTTCATTTTTTGGTGCAGGTAAAAACCACCGAAGTCATTAAAAAGCATTTGCAAAGCCTGGATGCCGGTTTATTGAAACCAATAGAAAAAAAATACATTGCAGACAAAACCACCACGGAATTATTAGTAGAATTTGAATGGAAACGTTTTTTTACATCTTACGCAATGGCATTTAATAAACAACAGTTTTTAAATATTCATAAAGACATGACTCAATATTATTATGATTGTGATGTAGCTATCGACGACGATGATTAAGGTATCTCCGGCCGTGGTTCGTGTCTTCACTCAGAGATGACATCTTTTAAAGCTCTTCCCCTGCCTTGGTTCGGTGTCTTCACCAATGCTATCAAATTAGTAGCTTTTCGTTAGTTATTGTTATTGTGTCAAGCATTACCTCCAGAAACGTCATACAATTTTACACCTTATTGCATAAAAATATCTGCTCCCTTTTGGAAGGTAATTTTGTTTGCCGGTGA
>JBBQEA010000100.1:0-17831 GCA_038320245.1 Chitinophagales bacterium
AAATAAAAGCCGCATGAAATTTTTATTAGATGCGCAACTGCCGCCTTCACTAAAAGAAGTGTTTATTTGCAACGGCTATTACTGTATTCATACGATTGACCTTGACCTGGGTAACAATACACCTGACAAAGTGATCAATGAACTTTCAATCAAAGAAAACCTTGTACTCATTACAAAGGACAGTGATTTTTATGAAAGCTTTATCATCAAAAATGAGCCTTATAAATTAATACTTGTGAAATTGGGAAACACTTCCAGAAAGGAATTGATTTACTTCTTCGAAATTCATTTTAATGAAATAATAGAAAGGATAAAGACAGAAAATATGTTGCTGTTAAATAGAAAATAATTAATCATATTCACCTTGGAAATTTTTTCAACAGTAGTTTTCTTGAATAATTCAAAACGTTGTTTCAAGTTCAAAATTCCACCATTCACTCCTCCGGAAAATCAGGCAGATTCCTAATGTAATTCCGGATTTATACACTCTTACACTATAAAAGCATTATTTCTTAAAAAGTATTTCCCTGTATATTGCTGTGTATTTCTCCACTGCTTTCTCCAGTGAATAAAATTCTTTTGCACCGCTCCGAATTTCATCAGCATCAAATGATTTATTACCAGGCATTGAATCAACAACAGCATCAAATGCTTTATCTGTAAAATCATCCAGCACATAACCACCATGGTATTTATTAACGATTTCTTTTACATCACCCACGCCGCTGTTGGTAATAACAGGTATACCCATGGCCATAATTTCTCCATGTTTGGTGGGGGAGGAGGATAGTTTTGAATAGCAGGGCTTGATAAAAAAAATAGAATAGTTGCTCAATGATAATAGTGCAGGAACCTCTGCCCGCCTGCCTTGTTTTACAATCAGTTTATCTGCCGGCAGTCCGTATTTTGCCGCTTCGCTGGCAATTACATCATGCAGGTGCGGAGAGATAAATAGGAATTTGGCCTTTGGAATTTTATCAGATAAGCGTTTGCAAAACCGGAGCATTTCGCTGGTCATATACCAGCCACCAATTGAGCCAAGATAGCTGATGATAAAATCATTTTCGCCGATGTTTAATTCGTTTTTTAACTGCTGCTTTTCTAAAGTATTAATTGTTGACGGATCAAACAAATCCAGGTCTGCACTGCAGGGGATTACTGACAGCGGGATGCTGCTTTTATATTCTGGTAATTGCCGGATAATTTTTTCCGCTGTATAGGTGAGGCATACAATACCATCACACATGGCCACCTGTTCTTTTTCTTTTTTTATAAAATAGCGGTACACTATTTTGTAAAGCGAATTATTCATATTCCACATACCTCCATCCACTCTGCTTGCTGCATAAAACTCCCTGATATCATGCAGAAATTTTATACCCAATGTTTGCTTCATCCATAAGCCCACCAATGCCGGAATACCCGGCCTTGTATGCACCATATCAATGCCGTACAGCCGGTGAATTTGTTTGGCTTTCTTTTTAAGCTTGATAATGTCTTTGATTGTTGAAAGTACAGGTGGCTTTTTGGTGTAGTCAATTGGCACCCATTGTATATTGTAACCGGCCAGCATTTTTTTAACAGCTGTTTCGTTTTGCAGAAATGCCGATTGCTTTTCGCAACTGAGTATAAATAGTTTAAATCCGTTTTTACTCAGCCCCTGCAAATAGGGAATTACCTGGCTCTGTCCCAGCGGGTCAGTCATGCCATCGTATGATATAAAAAGGATTTTTTTTTGCATTTTTTTGCTAGTGATTGTTTTCTTCCAGCCACCAGTGCAGCACAATTATCAGCCATAATCTGTTGAATAAATAATCAGTTCCACCTAAATATTGCGCCTTCATTTTTTGTACCACGTCTACATTCACCACATTGTATTTTTCAATGATTTCAACTGAAGTGTATTTGTCCAGCAAATATTTTAAATCAGTTTTCAGCCATTTCACCAAAGGTATGCTGAAGCCCCATTTTGGCCGGCTAAAAATCTCTTTAGGTACATAATCATACAACACTTCTTTTAGCAGGTACTTCATGCAGCCGTTGTTTATTTTCAACGCCGGATCCAGGTTATAGGCAAATTCTACCAGCCTGTAATCCAGCAAGGGAACCCTGCTTTCCAATGCATATTGCATACTGGCCCTGTCTACCTTTACCAGTAAATCATCTTTTAAATAATGATTAAAATCCCAAAAGGATTGTTGCTCCGCTGCAGATAATTTTCTTGCTGCAACTGGCAATGCATTGATTGCATCAAAACTAAATTGTGGATGCACCAGCAATTGTGCCAGTTCGTTTTCTTTAAAATAATACTGTTCCTGCGAAAAAATATGGGTACGTAAATTTTGTTTATTATAATCAAAAAGGTTGCCTGCACGTTGGTATTTATTGCCCATCATTTTAGATGCGGCATGCATAGAACCTTTTACCAACGGCATTAAAGGATTGGACAAACGCTTTGCCCATTCATACATTCCATATCCATGAAATAATTCATCACCTCCATCACCACTCAATGCAACCGTAACATGCTTTTTAGCAAGCCGGCTCACCATCATGGTTGGGAACGCAGACGTATCTGCAAAGGGTTCATCATAAGCTGGCAGCAGCGTGTCTACCAGTTCCAATACTTCTTTTTCTTTTATAGTAAATTCATGATGTTCCGTATGTAAATGTGCTGCCACCTGCCGGGCAAATTTAGATTCATTGTATTTGCCATCATCAATGGCAATGCTAAATGTTTTGATAGCAGCGCTGCCGGAAACCTTTGCTGCTATTGCTGTTACAAGGCTGCTGTCAATTCCGCCACTTAAGAAAGTGCCAATGGGGACATCACTTATCAATTGCTTTTCCACCGCATCAAATAATAAATTATTCAACTGTTTTTTTGCCGCAGTTTCATCGCTGATTACAACAGGCTGAATGGCTTCTTTTAATTTCCAGAAAGCTGAAATTTCTTTGGATATATCGGTAAATGAAGTGACCTCTAATTTAATTTGCAGGAAACTAGCAGATGGAAATTTATGAGTGTTGCTGTAAATAGTTAGTGGCTCGGGAATAAACCCCAGGTGCAAAAAATATGGAATCGCTTTGCTATTTACCGATAGCTTTTCAGCAGCCAGTTGTTTAATCACTTTCAATTCTGATGCAAAAATAAAATTGCTTTCATCTGCATAAAAAAATAATGGTTTAATGCCCACATGGTCTCTGCAAAGTGTTATTATTTTTTCTTTACTATCATAAATAGCAAATGCAAACATGCCATTCATTGCAGCAAAACAAGCCGGTCCTTTTTGTGCAAATAATTCCAATATCACCTCTGTATCCGAACTGGTTTTTAAAGTAGCTCCCTTATCTTTAAGTTGTTGTTTAAGCTCATTAAAATTGTACACTTCCCCATTAAAAACGATACAGTATCTGCCATCTGCAGAAAACATAGGTTGGTTAGCCGCAACAGATAAATCCAAAATAGAAAGTCGCCTGTGTGCAAGACCAACCTTGTTATCATCTGAAAAATAAAATCCTTCTGCATCGGGGCCACGGTGCTGTATCAATTGCGCAGCCTGCCTTAATATGGCCTGAGAAATTGAGTTAGTAAGAGAGATATAGCCTGCGATGCCGCACATGTACCGGGGGTTTGAGTTCAACGAAAATAGGTGAATATTATTACGAATAGACCGGCTATTCAGTTCCTGAAAAAGCGCTGATATAAATTTTTTTCAATTGATGCATGTGCTTATCGAGTGTAAAGTTTTTAACCAGCCTTTCTTTTGCTGCATTGCCCAAAAATGCTCTTTGCTGCTTGTTATTTATTAAATCAAGCAGTTTTGTTATAAAGTCATTGCTGTCTTTTAAATTATAATAAACTGCTGTATCCTCACACTGTTCCCTGAAGGAGGCAATATCACTTAACAGTAAAGGCATACCCAATGCCATGGCTTCCAAAACGCTTATGGAAAAGCCTTCGTATAGTGACGACATTATAAAGAGGTCGTATTCTTTTAATCTTTCCTGAACGTTTTCTGCCTGCCCTTTTAGTGTTACGTTTAAATGGTATTCATCAATCATCTTTTGCATAGGAACATCTAATGGGCCTTTTCCATAAATATCAAGGCTGATATTATGCTGCTTTAATTTTTTAAATGCTTCCAATAGAAAGAAATAATTTTTTGCCTCTTTTAAGTTACCAACTGTAACCATTCTAAATGCTTTTGGACTACCTGTTTTTTTACTGTGGTTACTGTTGTTGAATATAGCAGTATCAACAAATGTATGCAGGGTATAGGCCTGATGTGGTTTTAGAGCAAGTACGCTGAAATAAGCATCTAGCGATACATTGGCCACTGATACAATTACACTTTTTCTTATACCGTAGGTGAATCTTTCTATTAACCTCATGTACCATTTGCTGTATTCAATAGCGGATGCCGCATAAGTATGGATTGTGGTGATGAGGGGGATTTTTTTTGGTGTACCCATCCTTGCAATTACCGTACTCCATAGTAAATGGCTATGTACAATTTGCACGTTATTTTTATTGATAAAGCGCCTTAGTTTTAAGGCAGCTAATGGCAGTTGAAAATTTGAACGCAGGTGCAGACAATATATTGGCACCCCATCCAGTTCTTTTCCGAATTCATTTTCGGGGTGCAGCGTTACTATAATATTATTGTACTCTGTTAGTTGCCGGATGACATTTGCAAGCATGGTTTCAGCGCCACCCCTTGCCATATTATCAATGATATGTACAATTGTTTTTTTCAATTTAGTTACTGTTCTTCTGCAGATAGGAAGATAATTTCTATGGATTAAATTGATGTTGAAATCAATTTAATTTGGTATTAGTTGCAAATCAAACATATCTTTTCTTACACAAAATGCTTCCCTGGAAATGGTAGATTTATTGTATAAAATTTTGTAATCGATGGCTGCCAGCAAGTCGTATATTTCTTCCATTGTATCGCCTTTCTTTGCAATTGGTTCCGGGTGTATTGCCAGTATAATATGTGGTCTTAAGGTTCTAAAAGTTTCAATTCCACCCTGCAGTACATCATACTCTACACCTTCTGCATCAATCTTAATAAAATCAAGTTTCGTAAGATTTCTTTCAACTACAAAATTATCAATTGTATTAATTTCTACTTCTACCCCCATTAACTTACGGTCTACTTTATAAGATACCAGGCTATTACTTACATCCGCTTCATCAGCAGAAATAAAAAAAGTAGTGGTTCCGGTTTCCTTGCTCATGGCTTGGTTTACGGATTCCATTAAATGATCCAGCTTGTTAATTCGGATGGTCTGTTGTAGAACAGGAAATGTATTGGGCGCTGGCTCAAACGAAAACACTTTACCACTTTCGCCTGCCAGTTTTGTAACAATTGCACCAAACAAACCAATGTGAGCCCCAATATCAATAACTACAGCGCCTTGCTTACAATATGATTTTAAGAAAATATAATTTTCTGATTCATAATCCGAAGGGAAATAGCGGATATATTTTGCTGGCAATTTTATTCTTACTCCATTCACCGTTTTGTACAGTCCCTGCCCAAAAGTCACTTTTTCCAATAGGCTGTATATTGGTTTGGTGTTAATCATGGTGGTCATAGTATTCAGCAATTTTTTTAGTTTGGAAAAGTGGAACTATTTGTTTGTAAACAAATAATACTGTAAAAATCATGACGATAAAATAAATGATGCTCATAGATACGGCAGCGCCATAGGCGCCAAATTGTTTGATGAAAAAATAATGTGATAGTATACTAACCGTTATAGAAATAATGGAGGCCAATAATATTTTTCGTTTCTGTTTGTGATATAGCATAAAAGCATAAAAGAAGTAGGTTATCGACCAGAAAAAATAACCAATACAGATAAAGAAGTAATAGGATAAGCCGCCGGAGTAAGATGGTTTTAGTACAATGCTATATGCCAAAGGTGTAAGTATAATTACTGCAATGGTGCCGAGTAACATGGTTACCGCATAAAAAAGAAACTGTTTGCCAATGGCATTATAGTCAACTTCTTTTTCGGATAGCAGGCTATAAATTTTTGGATATACATATTGCAGCAATGCAGTACACAAAACGATAATGACAGAGCCAAATGTAGCAGCAATACTGAACACGCCCACGGCAGCAAAATCATGTGTAAAATGTTCTATAAAATATCCTGCCGAAGAGCCCATGCAAAACACACTTATCTGCATTACAATGATGGGTACACTGTACTGTAGCTCATCATAAATATATTTTTTCTTTATCCGGCCAAACAAAAACTGTTGTTCCCTGAAATAGATAAATGCATAAGTTGCTACGAATAGCATAGAAAGAAAAATCGCCATAACCCTTCCTATCCAACCATAATTTAAAGCGCTGATAAAGAAAATTGCCAGTGTTATTTCTGCCAGTAATCTGCCTATGTTTATATGTAAATATTTTACAGGGTCGTTGTTATTACGAACCATATTGATAAGATGCTCATTCAAAAAACTACACAGTGTAATAACGGGTATAAGCAAAATAAACAATGATGGAAAAGGATAGCGCTGCTGAAGAGGATTTTTAAAAAGGAAGAGCAGTATAATTGCCAGTAAGGTTACCACAACTGGCATAAGTAATGTTGTGCTGAAAAAATTTCTGAATTCTTTTTTTTCAATTTTAAAAAACTCCGTATTGGCAGATTGTAAAATACCCAATGAAATAAAGGGCATTAAAAAAAGGATACTGTTGCTGAATAAATTCAGGATACCAAAGTCTCGCTGACTAAGTACATGGGCAAAGTAAAACAGTAGTAAAAAAGAAATGCCTTTATTGAAAAAATTTGAGAAGGTATATATAGCAATACTCTTAAGCTGTAAGCTTTTGCTGTACTTGAGAATATTGGATATGGTTGTCATTAATTATGAATGAATCGAAGTGACTTCTTTATCGATTATTTATTGTTAGTTGCCGCTAACTTCTTGATCAATACTGTTTTTCATCGTCTCTTTTCACGCTAAACTTGTTGCATGCAATTTTAGTTTCCACCAGTAAAATAAGCAACCGTCAGTTATTTAGAATCTTATGCTTGCTAATGCATATTGAAACTATCTTTTTATAGACAGTTATTTCAAAAGTTGAAAACAAAACGATAATGCCATTCTTTCTTCAAATTGGGATAGACCGGTTTGTTATTTTGTAAAAGCCCTTTACCCCGAAAATTATTTTTGATGGATTGATCACTGGATTTCCGTCACCCATTGCCATTATTTTAACGCTTCAAATTAATGGGCAATCCGCTTTAAATATTCACCATAACCACTCTTCTTTAATTTTTCTGCCTGCACCAACAATTCTTCTCTGGTAATAAAGCCCATTCGCCATGCAATTTCTTCCGGACAGCCTACTTTAAGTCCCTGTCTTTTTTCAATAACCCTCACATATTCACAGGCATCACTCAACGAATCGAATGTGCCGGTATCGAGCCATGCAAAGCCCCTGTTTAAAACGCCCACTTTAAGCTTTTTATTTTGCAGATAGATTCTATTTACATCAGTAATTTCATATTCACCCCTTGGGCTAGCAGGAATTGCCTTGGCTATAGCTACCACTTCATTGTCGTAAAAGTATAAACCCGGCACAGCATAATGGCTTTTGGGTTGCAATGGTTTTTCTTCAATACTGATGGCAGTAAAGTTTTTGTCAAATTCAACCACCCCATATCTTTCGGGATCACTAACCGGGTAAGCAAATATTACTGCACCATCCGGGTTTGCCGAACTTTGTAACAGGTTGCTAAAGCCGGAGCCATAAAATATATTATCGCCCAATACCAATGCCACGCTATCGGAGCCTATAAATTGCTCGCCAATTACAAATGCTTGTGCAAGGCCATTGGGGACTTCTTGCTTTGCATACTCAATTTTACAACCCCATTGAGATCCATCACCCAACAGCCGGATAAACTGATCCTGGTCATCGGAGGTTGTAATAATTAAAATTTCTTTTATTCCAGCCAGCATTAAAGTGCTAAGTGGATAATAGATCATTGGCTTATCGTAAATAGGCATTAACTGCTTACTGATGCCCATAGTAATTGGATAGAGTCTTGTGCCGCTGCCGCCGGCTAGTATTATTCCTTTCATTGGTTTGTTTAGAGTGGTTTAAGATGGTTGAATATTGTTTAAGATTGTTTAATAGGGATGATCATTGTTTAATATGGTTGAATATTGTTTAAATTGTTTAATGGCTAATGCAAAATGAATATAGCGATAACCATTTTCAACTTATTTATAAAAGACATTTGTTTAGACCTTAGATTATTTATTTTTATGGAAAGGGGTTGAATCTTTGCCCTCAATTCTACTAGCTTTTCTTCTTCTAAAAAATGCAAATCATTTGAGATAATTAAATGGTTTAGTAATTCAATCAGGCTGCCATAAGAAATAGATGTAAAGTGCGCTTGTTCTTTACTTGAAATTCTTGTTCCACCTTCTGCAAGGTTTGCGCAAACTGAATTGGCTGCTCTTCTCATTTGGTTTGTTAATCCAAACCTTTCTGATTCTGGAAATTTTTGAGTAACTCTATAAATATCACCTACCAATAATCTTGCAGTTTGCCATACCTCAAGTTTTTCAAATGAAAATTTGTAGTCCATGATTTAGAATTTAAAAGTTAGTAAATCAAGATAACAAAAGTTACATCAAAAGCATCTGTAATATTTAACAATTCTTAAAAGCGAACAGCAATACAACGTACAAAAGATAACTTCAGCTAACGTCTATTTGATTGTAGCGAATTTCTAATACTGTTACTTTCCAAAACAATGCCCAATTATTTGATATAGTACAAGAGCCGATAGCTATCGGCTGCGACGCCACAAAGGCTTAATAGTAGCTATTGAACGAGGCTCCAAAATATTTTAATCTAAATTATAGGTACGCATCAAAATAGTTAAGTCATCTTCAACCAAACTCAACAACATTAAACCATTTTCAACCAGTGTTTTCAACAACCTTAAACCGTCTTCAACTAGTTTTTCAACAACGTTCAACAACTTTAAACCACATTCAACCATTCATTCTTCCTCACCTCTTATTATACTGTCCTTCATAATAATGCTGATAATTTCCGCTTGTTACCGCATTCAGCCATTCGCTGTTATTAAGGTACCAGTCTATCGTTTTTGATATGCCTTCTTCAAATTGTAGTGATGGCATCCAGCCCAATTCAACTTTTAATTTGGTGGCATCAATGGCATAACGTAAATCGTGACCTGCCCTGTCTTTTACATAAGTAATCAACTTTTCACATTCGCCGGCAGACCTGCCTAATTTGATATCCATTTGCCTGCAAAGTTCTTTCACCAATGCAATGTTGGTCCATTCATTGTGCCCGCCAATGTTGTAGGTTTCTCCAACTTTACCTTTATGAAAAACTACATCGATGGCACTTACATGATCTTCTACGTAAAGCCAGTCACGTATATTCTCCCCTTTACCATAAATGGGCAGGGGTTTATTGTTGATGATGTTATGAATACACAGCGGAATTAATTTTTCCGGAAAATGATACGGACCATAATTATTACTGCAATTAGAAATTTTCACGGGCATGTGGTAAGTATGGTAAAATGCTCTTACCAAATGATCGCTCGATGCTTTGGAGGCCGAGTATGGACTACGTGGGTCGTAAGGGGTTTCTTCTGTAAAAAATCCTTCTGCGCCCAGCGAACCATACACTTCGTCGGTACTGATATGATAAAATATTTTGCCTTCATAATTGCCGTGCCAGTTTTGCTTGGCTGCAAGCAACAGTGTACCGGTTCCTACAACATTGGTGGTAACAAATGCAAGCGGATCGGTAATACTTCTATCCACATGACTTTCGGCGGCGCAATGCAGTACAGCAGTAAATTGATGGATATCAAATAACTCTTTTAAAAGGGCTGCATCAGTTATGTCGCCTTTTACAAAGCTATAGTTGGCATTGTGTTCAATGTCTTTTAAATTTTCCAGGTTACCTGCATAGGTAAGCGCATCAAGATTTACAATTTTGTAGCCGGGATATTTTGTTACGAACAACCTGGTTAAATGAGAGCCGATAAAGCCGGCACCACCAGTAATTAAAATGGTATGCATTGTTGTTTTTTTTGAGTTGGCACAAAAGTATTGATATTAATCATGCAACACTCTGTGTAATGGCTGTTTTAAAGCCTGTTGATGTTAAAAGATAATTGGCAGTTACTATTGGTTTTATTGTAGTCCGATTGGTTATGGAATTCATTTTTTTGATTGATTAAAACGAGCTAATGATTGTATAACGTTTGCAAGCAGCTTTTTAATATGTATTTTTTAATTTATCCCTTTTAAAATGCTGTATAAAAAAAAAGAGCCTTTTACACAATAAAATATTGCTGGATGAAAGCTGTTGTAATTTGGAATTGCGGATTGATAATAGCAAATTATTTTTTGTTAGTTTTTATTAAATCGTATATTTGCGATATAAAATTAAGTAATGGATAAAAAAGAACATTGGGAGCAGGTGTTTAATACCCGTCAGCCTAGCGAAGTTAGCTGGTATCAGCCAACGCCATTGCAATCGCTGGATTTTGTTAAGCAGTTAGCTATCCCAACCGAAGCAGCTATTATTGATGTGGGCGGCGGTGATAGCCTTTTTGTTGACAACCTTTTGAAATTGGGATATAACAATATTACTGTATTGGATATTTCTGCAGCAGCTATCAATAAAGCAAAACAGCGGTTGGGTAAAAAAGCCAATACCGTTAAGTGGATTGTTGCCGATATATTGGAGTTGAATATGGAGCAGCAGTTCGATTGCTGGCATGACAGAGCTGCCTTTCATTTTTTAACGACGGCACCAGAAATTGATACTTATCTTAATGTAGCACAGAAGCACATCAGCCCCGGGGGGAAATTGATTATAGGAACTTTTTCTACAGATGGTCCCGAAAAATGTAGCGGTCTGTCTGTAAAACAATACAGCGAAAATATTTTGTCAGCTACTTTACAAAAGTGGTTCTCTAAAATCCGCTGCATTACCACAGATCATGTTACACCATTTAAGACCATCCAGCAGTTCCTTTTTTGCAGTTTTCAAAAAATAAGTAGTTAATTATGGCCATACACAAAAAAGAATCATTTTCTCAAAAAGAGCAGGAGTTGGCTGCGTTTGCCAAAGCCTTGGCTCATCCTGCCCGAATCGCTATTTTGAAAGTATTGGCGCAGAAAAACGAATGTATTTGTGGTGAAATTGTAGAGATATTGCCGTTGGCACAATCAACAGTATCCCAGCATTTGAAAGAATTAAAAAACGCCGGATTAATAAATGGTACGGTAGATGGCCCACGCAGTTGTTATTGCATCAACTGGAAAGCATTTGAAATGTTTATGGGAGAATTTAGCTTTCTGTTTAATAAACTGAAAGTACAAAATGCAAAAGCATGTTGTTAGGGCCCCATCCCCTAAAAGGGGTAACTGTTATTGAATAAAAAAATATTTTTAAAACCTCCTCATTTCCCCTTTAGGGGATGGGGGCAAAAGATTAACCATGAAAAGTGATACACAAATTAAGGAACTGGTAAAAGAAAAGTATGCCGCTATTGCGGAACAAAGTCAAACCCAAAATGCAACCTCTTGTTGTGGCGCTACGTCCTCTTGTTGTGGAGATGAAGTCTATAACATTATGGCCGATGATTATACCCAACTGGAAGGTTACAATCCAGATGCAGACCTGGGCCTGGGTTGTGGCCTGCCAACTGAGTTTGCAAAAATAAAAGAAGGAGATACTGTAATAGACTTAGGTAGTGGTGCAGGAAACGATGCTTTTATTGCCCGTAGGTTTGTGGGCGAAAAAGGTAAAGTGCTGGGTGTTGATTTTACAGAAGCCATGATTGCAAGAGCAAGAGATAATGCTGAAAGGCTTGGATTAAACAATGTTGAATTTCGCCTGGGCGATATTGACGATATGCCCGTTACCAGTAACTATGCGGATGTAATTGTAAGCAACTGTGTTTTAAATTTGGTGCCCAACAAGCACAAAGTAATCAGCGAAATTTTCAGGGTGTTAAAACCCGGTGGACATTTCTCTATATCTGATATTGTATTGGAAGGCGAACTTCCTGCTAAATGGAAAGAAGTGGCTGAACTGTATGCAGGTTGTGTTAGCGGCGCTATTCAAAAACAGGATTATTTAGAAATTATTGAAGCTGCCGGTTTTAAAAATATCACTTTGCAAAAAGATAAAGCCATCATTATTCCGGATGATATTTTAGCCAGTTATTTAAGTGCTGCTGAAATTGAAACGTATAAAAATGGCAAGACAAAAATTACCAGCATTACTGTGTATGCCGATAAGCCAGCCAAAGATGCAAGAAATTGCTGCGAGCCGGGTAGCGGTTGTTGTTAATGAATAATCCATGGAGGGCGGTGATTTAAAAACTGCCTTCCTCTTTTAATAAATAGACTGCATATTTATGTCAGCAAATAATTGTGCCCCGGCACTGGAAAGAAAAAAATTAGGTTTTTTGGATAGATTCCTTACCCTATGGATTTTTTTGGCCATGGCTGTGGGTGTTGGCATTGGGTATTTTTTCCCTTCCTCATCCAGTTTCCTCAATTCGTTTGCTACGGGTACCACAAATATTCCCCTGGCAATAGGGTTGATACTAATGATGTATCCTCCCTTTACCAAAGTGAAATATGATAAATTAAAAGAGGTATTTAAGAATACAAAAGTGCTGGGTGTTTCCTTATTACTCAATTGGGTTATTGGCCCCATACTTATGTTTTTGTTGGCAATTATTTTTTTGCATGGCTATCCGGCATATATGATTGGCTTGATTTTAATTGGTCTGGCAAGGTGTATTGCCATGGTAATTGTGTGGAACGAACTGGCGGAAGGCAGCAGGGAATATGCTGCAGGCCTGGTTGCACTAAACAGTATCTTCCAGGTATTATTGTACAGTGTGTACGCCTATATTTTCATAACAGTACTGCCCCCATTATTTGGTATTAGTGGATCTGAAGTGGATATTACTATCGCACAAATTGCAAAAAGTGTAGCTATTTATTTGGGCATACCCTTCGCTGCAGGATTTTTAACCAGGTATATTTTACTAAAACTAAAAGGGGAGGACTGGTATCAAAACAAATTCATTCCATTTATTTCTCCCATTACACTTATTGCATTGTTGTTTACCATTGTGGTGATGTTTAGTTTAAAAGGAGAGCTGATTGTTCAAATACCTTTTGATGTGATAAGAATTGCAGTTCCATTGGTTATTTATTTTGCCATAATGTTTACAGTGAGTTTTTTTATTGGTAAAAAAATGGGAGCCGATTATTCAACAAATACCTCAATTGCTTTTACGGCAGCGGGCAATAATTTTGAATTGGCCATTGCAGTTGCCATTGGTGTTTTTGGTATCAACAGCGGGCAAGCATTTGCAGGCGTCATTGGCCCATTAGTAGAAGTACCTGCTTTAATTGCGCTGGTGAATGTGGCGTTCTGGTTTAGAAGAAAATATTATTCTGCAGAAATAGTAAAACAATAAGAACGACTTCTAATCAAATATAAAATTTCATTAAATCTTTCATAAAAAAAATAGAGATGTTGACTAGTTCATTAAATATTCCTGAAAAAGCAGGCGTAAAGAAACTCCTTTTTGTTTGTATTGAAAACTCCAATCGTTCGCAAATGAGCCAGGCATTTGCCAAAATTTATGGCGCAGAAAATGTAGAAGCTTACAGTGCCGGTAGCAGGCCAAGCGGCATTGTAAATCCAAAAGCCATTGCAGCAATGAAAGAACTAGGATACGATTTAAGCACCCACGACAGTAAAAGTCTGGAAGAAGTAAAAGCCTATGCCCCTTTTGATACAGTGGTAACAATGGGCTGCGGCGATGCCTGTCCCTGGATGCCTGCCAAACAATTTATCGACTGGCAGATACCGGACCCTAAGCACATGGAGCCCACAGCATTTAATGAAGTAAGAGATTTTATCGGGGAGAAAGTGAAAGAATTAATTGCCGGGTTATAGTTTTGAATTGGCAATATTTTACACAATAAAAAAGGTTACGTCCTGTTAAGGAAGTAACCTTTTTTATTTATTCATCAATCCATTTAAGCAATAACTGTAGTTCTTTGTCGGGTATATTTTCTTTGTCTGATTTATCAAATATGGTGAGTAAATAAACCAACTCATCTCTTACTTGCACATAAGTTATTACTCGTGCACCACCACTTTTTCCTTTTCCTTTTGAAGCGATGGCAATTCTTATTTTGTAACAATTATTGCCTAACGATATTCCTTGTTCTGGTTCAATTTTAAGACTTTGTACCAAGAAAATATATTCATTTTTTAAAGATGGATATTTCTTTGCCAGTCGCTTTAATTCTTTTTCGAATTTCGGGATAAATTTTACCTTATAATTCATTGAATAAATCTTCAGCGTTTCTTGCTTTTAATTTACCGGCTTTAACCAGTTTCATTTCTTCAACTGCCTCTTCAACATCTTCAATAACCTTTGCTTTATAAGGAGAAAGTGGCCTGGCTTTTACAAAAGAAAAACTTTGTAGCAATTCCATTACAAAGGCTGCTTTGGTATCTTTTATGTCTAATAATACTTTCATCTTATAAGTACTATTTGTATTTGATTGCAATAACACATTCATTAATTTCTGCTCGAAAGTTTAGAAAGCAACCTGATAATTTCCAGGTACAACCATACAATGGTTACCATCAATCCAAAAGCACCGTACCATTCCATATACTTGGGAGCTCCTGCGGCAGTTCCCTGTTCAATCATATCAAAATCTAAAATTAGGTTGAGTGCTGCAACAGCCACTACTACCAACGAAAAGCCAATACCCATCAAAGATCCTTCATGCAAAAAAGCCATGTGAACACCAAAGAAACCAGAAACCATCGCAATCAGATAAAACACAGCAATACCGGCAGTTGCAGTAAAAATAACCGACTTAAATTTCTCCGTTGCTTTTATGATTTTAAAACTGTATAAAAAATACATGGCGATAGCTGTTCCAAAAGTGAGGCCTACAGCATTCATTACAATATTGGGAGCCTTGGTAGCGAATGCCTCATTGTAGTATGCTGAAATAGCACCTAAAAACAAACCTTCCAGTAAGCCATAAGCCGGAGCAAGATAAGGTGCCCATTCCTTTTTAAACATGATGATAATGGCAACAATAAATCCTCCAATGAGGCCTGTCCAAATATACGGTTGAACATTACCTCCTCCTTGAAATTCTTTCCAGGAAAAATAAGCACTGCCTAGCAGCATTATTAACATGAAACCAAATTTGTTTAATGTACCCCTCAACGTCATGCTGTCGGCATAATTGGTGATGGTTACACTTTGAAAAGCTTTTTCTGATAATGTGGGATTGCCCGATTTAAAAAGATCCATAGTTTTTTATGTTTAGTAATGTAAAATTAATCAATTTTAAGTAGTAAGAAAATATATGCTCTGTTAAGATTTTTCAGGTCCGGATATTTTGAAATTACTTCCAATTTTTATTCACTGATACTTTTAGGTTTTTGTACGCACCTGTGTAAACTTACCATATACGTCAGTGCTTATATACCTGGTAATTATATTTCCTTATACGATTATAGAACCTGAACATCGGCTTCAAAATTTAGTTTTTGTTAAACTTTCGGTTATGTAAAATTCAAATGTAGTGTTACGCAATTGGCATTAAAAGATATCTTGCCTTTGCATAAAAAGAACCCTTATCCAACCACAAAAAAAGTAAATTTCAACGTACATTGCAGCAATTTAAAAATCAAGTATCATGAGCACAATTCAGGAGCAGGTATTACAGGACGTAGTAATTAAATTTGCAGGCGATAGTGGCGATGGCATGCAGTTAACCGGAAGCCAGTTTACCAACAATACAGCTATGCTGGGTATCGATCTGGCAACTTTTCCGGATTTTCCGGCTGAGATAAGGGCGCCTTTAGGTACGTTACCTGGCGTAAGTGGTTACCAGCTTCGGTTTAGCAGCGATGCTATCTTTACCCCGGGTGATGCCTGCGATGTATTGGTTGCTATGAATGCTGCGGCCTTAAAAGTAAACTTAAATGGTTTGAAAAAGGGTGGAATCATTATTGTCAACACGGATGGTTTTGATTCAAAAAATCTGCGTCTGGCTAACTATCCAGATGGGCTAAATCCTTTAGAAGATAACAGCCTGGATAGTTACGAGGTAATAAAAATGGATGTAACTAAAATGACCCGGGAAGCTTTGAAAGACATCCCCATGGGTATGAAGGAAAAAGACCGGGCTAAAAATATGTTTGTACTCGGTTTTTTGTATTGGATGTACAACAGGGAGATGGACAATACCATCCAATTTTTTCAAGACAAATTTGGTAAAAAGCCCGAGATATTTGAAAGCAATGTAAAAGCATTAAAAGCGGGCTATAATTTTGGAGATACTACCGAAACTTTCCGCACCAGATATAGTGTAGCCAAGGCTAAGATGATACCCGGAAATTACCGCTCTATTATGGGCAACCAGGCTTTAAGTTATGGCTTGATTGCTGCCACCCAAAAGAGTGGCCTGCCCATGTTTTTAGGTAGTTATCCCATTACGCCGGCAAGTGATATTTTACATGAATTAAGTAAGTATAAAAATTTTGGCATCAAAACCTTTCAGGCCGAAGATGAAATTGCCGCTATCACATCGGCCATAGGAGCAGCTTACGGCGGTTCGCTGGGTGTTACAACTACCAGCGGTCCGGGTATGGCTTTAAAATCCGAAGCCATGGGCCTGGCTGTAATGCTTGAAATTCCTTTATTAATTATCAATATTCAACGTGGTGGACCAAGTACTGGTTTGCCTACCAAAACGGAGCAGAGCGATTTAATGCAGGCTTATTATGGTAGAAATGGCGAATGCCCAATGCCTGTAATATCTGCTTCTACACCGAGCGATTGTTTCAGCGCTGTTTTTGAAGCGGTACGGATAAGTGTACAGCACATGACACCTGTAATATTTTTGAGCGATGGTTATATTGCCAATGGGGCAGAACCCTGGAAATACCCTGTTGCTGCTGATTTACCTGAAATTAAAACAGCCTTTGCTTCCATTGGTGATGTGGGTGAAAAAGGAAATTTTATGCCTTACAAAAGGGATGAAAAATTAGTTAGACCCTGGGCTATTCCGGGCACAGCAGGGCTTGAACACAGGGTTGGCGGCTTGGAAAAACAAGACATAACCGGCAATATAAGCTACGATAGTGAGAACCACCAGCACATGGTAAAAACACGCCAGGCAAAAGTAGATATGATTGCTGATTATATTCCGCAGCAGCAACTGGATAGTGGAGAGGCTACCGGTAAAGTACTGGTACTTGGCTGGGGCAGTACGTACGGTGCCATTAAAAGTGCTGTTAAAGACTTACAAAACGAAGGCAAGGCCGTATCACATGCACATCTGCGCTACATACGTCCTTTCCCTAAAAACCTGGGAGAAATATTGCACAATTTTGATCATGTATTGATTCCGGAAATCAACAATGGCCAGTTGATAAAAATTATCAGAGATGTATATTTTGTAGATGCCAAAGGGTATAATAAAATAATGGGTGTGCCTATTACAAAAGGAGAGTTGGTAGAAGAGATAAAGAAGTTTTTGTAGATAAAGGGTTTACACCGTTACTAAAAAAGGACAATAACTATTAGGTTATTGTCCTTTTTTAATGTTACAAGTTTTAATAACCAAAATATAAATCCTATTAAGAAACCTGTATATCATCATTTACTACTGCATTGGTTTCAACGGTACTATTGGTTTCGGTATT
>JBBQEA010000101.1:0-17727 GCA_038320245.1 Chitinophagales bacterium
TAAAAAGTTGTTTCTTCATTTTTCACTCACTTTTGTTCTTATAAATTTAATTGGCTTTATTATTTATTATACCTACCCGGCTGCGCCACCCTGGTATTTTCAGCAGCACGGAAGCACTTTTATTAAAGGTACAACTGGTAATACAGCCGGCCTTATAAAGTTTGACCAATATACCGGAGTATCAATTTTTCAAAGTATCTACGCCAAGAGCTCTAATGTATTTGCGGCAATGCCTTCCCTACATTCTGCCTATCCATTAGTTGTTTTGTATTATGCGGTTAAAAAAAATGTAAGTACCGTTTCTAAAATAGCACTGGCAATTGTAGCACTGGGAATATGGTTTGCCGCCGTATATACAAGCCACCATTATTTATTAGACGTAATTGCAGGTATAATCTGTGCCATCATCGGTATTGTAATTTATAAAAAGGTTTTGCTGTCAGCTGCATGGTTCCAGCGGTTTATAGATAGATTTTTATTGAAGATTGTGTGATAGAAAGAGCCTGATTATTTATTTCTCAAAATGGGTTGGTGGTAGTTTACCAGTATTATTACTGGAGCTTATACCCAACAAACTATAAAAAGTTTTTTCGTCCAGTTCTCTCACTTCACCCGGTTTTAAATTGCCCAGCTGTATATTGCTGATAGATAAACGGATAAGCCGCAGACAGCGGTGCCTTGCTGCCAAAACCATTTTTCTTACCTGCCGGAATTTTCCTTCTGTAAGTGTTATCAGCAGCCAGGTATGTGCAAAAACCTCCCGGCGGTCAGTCGCAAAAGGATACAGTGAAGCCGCATTTTTTATTATTTCTATCGACGTTGGTTTTGCAATATACATTTCGCCATTTTTTATTTTAATAGGAATGCCCTCTTTTAATTGCTGAAATGTTGCTGCTGTTATTTCATTCTGCACCATTACCAGGTAGGTACGCAGGTGTGGCTTGCTGGCTAAAAAAAGTAGGCGGGTAACTCTTTTATCAGTAGTTAAAATCAGCAGCCCTTCGGAGTCTATATCCAGCCGGCCAATGGCATGGGTGCCTTCCGGAAAATTAAAATCAATATCGCCCAAAAGCCCCACTGTGTGCGGACTCACAAACTGCGATACCATATTTGCCGGCTTATTAATAATGAAATATTGGTGCATGATTGACGCAAGTTTAAAGCATAGATAACTTATTTTAAATTTAGTTGTAGAATTATACCAAATATAATTGCAGCCACTACGTCCCGATAGCTAAAGGGAGCCCATAATGAAATTATATTTGGTACAACGGCAACATAAAAAATCAGCTTCTCGGGCATTGTGTTTTGGTAAGTTTTTAAAATTATGATTGATGGGCAAATTCTTTGAAAGTTTGGTTTGGGTAATTATTAAAAGCCTTATTCCTATAAAAATCAGTTAGTTGTTTAGATTCCAATTATTATCTTTATTCCATGCTTATAGTTAGTGAATTATTTATTTATCCCATCAAATCAATGGGCGGCATAGCATTGTCTGCGGCCACGGTTACCGATAGAGGTTTTCAATACGACAGAAGATGGATGCTGGTAGATGGGCAGCATAATTTTATTTCTCAAAGATCATTTCCTCAAATGGCATTGCTGCAGGTATCTGTAACAGCAACTGGCTTACAGGTTCAGAATAAAATAAACGGAACTGCCATCAACATACCTTTTGTGCCAGCATCAACTGCAACGGCGATGGTACAAATTTGGGACGATACCTGCCCCGCTCAGTTTGTAAGTAAAGGGGCAGATGAATGGTTTTCTCAAATGCTTTCTATGCCTTGCAGGTTGGTTTTTATGCCGGATAACAGCAGGCGAAAAGTGGAAGAAGATTATGCCCGTAACAATGAAATTACCAGTTTATCGGATGGCTATCCTTTTCTCGTAATTGGGCAATCATCACTCGAGGATTTGAATAGCCGTTTAGCCGAGCCCTTGCCCATCAACCGTTTCAGGCCCAACATTGTATTTACAGGTGGGCAGGCTTTTTTAGAAGACCAGCTGAAACATTTTACAATAAATGGTATTCAATTTTACGGCGTTAAACCTAGTTCAAGATGTCAGGTTACCACCATTAATCAGAATAATGCAACCATTGCCAAAGAGCCTTTAAAAACACTTGCATTGTTTCGCAGAAAAAATAATAAAATCTTTTTTGGACAAAATTTATTGCACCAGGGCGCAGGCATTGTGCAGGTGGGGGATGAAATCGTTATCCAAGAGTTGGCAAATAATCAGTGGATTGATGCCTAATTAATACCACGGTTGAATTAATTAATAAACCAAAATATACCATTATGAAAGGACAAATGATGCACTATCAGCTTACCACCAATTCCATTATTGAGTTTGGTAATAGGGTATTTCCTCATAAGGAAATTATTTCAAGACTTCCCGATGGCAGCCGCCACCAGTATACTTTTCACGATATGTACCTGCGCTCAAAAAAGCTGGCGCATGCATTGGTGCATCAACTGCATATTTTGCCAGGCGATAAGGTAGCATCTTTTGCATGGAATCATTATCAGCATATAGAATTGTATTATGCTATCCCCGGTGCAGGCGCTGTTTGTCATCCGCTCAATATCCGGCTTTCCGGCGATCAGGTTGAGTACATTGTAAATCATGCGGAGGATAAAGTGATTTTTATTGATGCCACCCTCGTTCCTTTTTTTGAAAAAATAGTTGCCCTTACGCCCATGGTGAAATGGTTTGTGTTATTGAATGCCCCTGCCAATTTTGTTACCACTTTACCCAATACCATACAATATGAAACCCTGCTTGCCAATGCCGGGGACGATTTCGATTGGGTGGAAGCGGATGAAAATGACGCCTGTGCTATGTGCTATACCAGCGGTACCACAGGAGCACCTAAAGGTGTAGTGTACAGTCACAGGAGTGTTTATTTGCATGCACAGGTTTTAATAACACCCAATGCTGGCAATATAGGCATGAGCGATAAAGTGCTGCTGGTGGTGCCACAGTTTCATGTACTGGGGTGGGGGTTTCCCTTTGTATGTGTAATGGCAGGTGCCGATATGATAATGCCTTCCTGCCACTTGCAGCCGGCAGCATTAATTGATTTAATTCAACAGGAAAAAATAACCCTTGCCACCGGTGTACCAACTATTTGGATGGGCATCTACGAAGTGCTAAAAAACAATCCTCCTGCACAACCATTAAGCTTTAAAAAATATATGGTTGGCGGGTCGGCGTTGCCTTTGAGCCTCATAAAAGGATTGGATAAAGATTTTGGTATTACTGGCATTCACGCCTGGGGAATGACGGAGACTTCTCCTCTGGCAACTGCCTCCCAGCTGCAACCCATACACGATGAGTTATCACAGGAAGAACAGTATAAAATACTGGCAAAGCAGGGGATTGAATTGCCCGGTGTAGAAGTGCGTATTATTCAGGAAGATGGCAATACTGCACCAAAAGATGGGCTAACTGCCGGTGAGCTGCAGGTAAGGGGCGCCTGGGTAATTGATAGCTACTATAAAGTGGAAGACAACAGTCCCTATTTTACGCCGGATGGATGGTTTAAGACAGGCGACGTTGCCACAATGGATAGTAACGGATATATGCAAATAACCGACCGCACCAAGGATTTAATAAAAAGCGGCGGCGAATGGATTTCGAGTGTGGCCCTGGAAATTGCACTGATGGCGCACCCGGCAGTAATTGAAGCCTGTGTTATTGCTATACCAGATGAACGCTGGCAGGAACGTCCGTTGGCTTGCGTGGTACTCCGGGATACTACTACCGCCATACAAACCGCCAACTTTAGGGAGTTTTTGTTACGGGAATTTGCGCATTACCAGGTGCCCGAGCACTTTGTTCCTGTACCACACATACCCAAAACAAGTGTGGGTAAATTTGATAAAAAAGAATTACGCCGCATGTATGCAGCAGGTGAATTAAAATGGTAAAAAACAGGCAGCAATCCAATTGTTTGCTGCCTGTTGTAAAGAGTTGTGTACCCTTGCATTTAACCTTTTTGCACTTTATCTACAATAATCAAAAGTCTCCCGCAGGCCCATATAAGCCGGGGACTTTATTTCCGGTAGCTCTTAAATAAACCACCATTTCGCCGCGGTGGTGGTAGAGGTGATTGAATAAAAATGACCGCACCACCTGTATCCTTGGCATAGGAGGAAACATATCATTTCCATCCATCGTCATTCGCCATACTTTCATCATGTCTTCGTCTTTTGCATTTTCCAAAATTGCCTGGGCCTTCTTCAGATTTTCTTCAAACTTAGCAACAATATTGGCTGCTTTGGAGATATCACCTTTGTCGTAATGATACCCTGCCATGTCCATATTGTCGAGGGTAAAAGTACCTTCATACCAGTTGTAGGTTTCTGCAATATGTGAGGCAAGCTGCCCTGTAGTCCAGGATTTTTCGTTGGGTTTGTAATCCAATGCGCTGTCTGGAATAGCGCTTAATAATTTGCGGGTGTTTGCTGCTTCAAACATAAACTCTCCCAAAAGTGCTTCAACAATCATGTCTGTATATTTATTGGTGTGACAGCAATTTTACAAAAAATAAAGCTAAAAAGCAAGGTTGATTTTTTTTTACTGAAAAGCGAATAGCAAAAGCATTGTTGATAAAAAATGCAGTGGTAGTTAAAAGCTATGTGTTGAAAAAAAATAATCAGGATGGCTATTTTTCGGAAAGAAATGGTCTTGCACCGACGATAAAGTAAGGTATTCTAAAAAACCTTTTTCCCTTAATGTAACTTCCGGTATAGTGAAACTTGTATGCTACTAAATACTTAATTTTCATTGCAAATGTCTTGCTGCATATCTTTTTATTAGCAGAAAATATCAATAAAAGGCTTCGTTTCTCTCTGTGCTTTAAACAACCATTTTTTAAAGATATCCGGCTCTTAATGATGATTGTATAGGCATTTATCCTTACTTTAGTGTTTCCTTTATTAATCCTTCTTAAAAGCCATATCGAAATTTATACCGTTTGCGGAATTGTTTAAAAAAATTTTCCGCTTTTTTTTGGTTAATAAGTGTGTAAAATGTACACATTAAAAGATTGCAAAGATGATGACAACTATACAACCTCCGGTTGATTTTAATGTTACCAATTCGTTTGAGGGAGCTTGCATTTTTAATTATTCAACTAATGCTTGTTAGGTATGAAGAATTTTACAAAAGACTTTTCTTTTATCAATATTTGCAGTTTTTTCAAGACTCTTTTTTGGGGTAAGTTAGTTGTTTTGCTTTGTCTGGTGGTTATTGAATTTTCTGTTTTTGGACAAACTCCATCTAGATTTACAAGTGGTAATTATGCAAATCCTAACAATTGGGCACAAGGGAGTTCAGTTGCAATGGGAACAATAAATGGTACCAATATTCATACAACTACTGCAAATGGCACTGGGCTTCAATACTTTCGTTTTTACAGTGCAACAAGTGGGGGGACAATTTATGAACCAAATGGTGGGGCGGATATACAACTCACATCAAGTACATCCTCAGCATTGCAAGTAACAGGTTCGGGCAAAGCATATTTTTTAAACATTGGTAGCACTTCTAATAATATAGTTTTTAAAACTAGCGGGAGCGGTGCACCTGGTACAAGTGCAATTGTTTGCTTTGAACTACAGGGCAATATAAATACTGTCAATTCAATTACTCAAAGCCCTGTTGCTGCTAATGTATTTCCTGGACAGGCTGTAACTGTTACCGCTAATATGAGTGCCAACCAAACTGCAGGTCAGAATGTTTATTTACGTTATACTACTAATGGTTGGTTTAGTTCAAGTGTAGTTCCAATGACCTACAGTAGCTCTATTGCTACAGGTACTATACCAGCCACAGCGAATACAGCTTCCGCACCTATCAATTATTATGTGTTCACTTCAGGGCCAAATAATGTTGCTTCAGATGGATCAAACGCAGATTTATTTACTATCACAACCTCCAGTAATAGTAATTACACTGTTCAGTCTGGTTGGGCAACTGCTAATAATGGTACCTGGAGCACCCCTTCAACTTGGACAGCCAATGCAGTTCCACCAACAGCTGCGTCAATGGGTGCTGTGGTGATAGGCCATAATGTTACTTTAGATCAGGCTGCACTAGTTTCAGGTATAACTATCAACACTGGATTTACGCTTACTGGAGCAGATGCTTCTTCTAGAACTTTAACTATTGCCGCTGGAGGAACATTTACTAATAATAGCTCAACTGGTAGTGGGTATACAGCAACAGCCAACAGTAATATTGATTTTTCAGGATCCGGTACTATAAACGGCAGTCAGGCAACAACATTTAATAACCTAACTATTAATAGTGCAACCCTTACATTAACAACAATACCTACCATTAATGGTAATTTTCAAATTAATAATGGCAATGTAAACACAGCACCAAATTATGGTGCTTCTTCAAAATTGATTTATAATGTAAATTATGATAGGTTCAGTGAATGGGGAACTACTGGTAGCACCATACCAAATATTGTGGAGGTAAACAGTCCATACGCATTAGGTATGAGTAAAAATGTCGGTAATAGATCTACCCGTGGAGCGTTAAATATTTACGGTAGTGTTAATTGGAGTGATGCTACCAATCAGGCAAATACATTAACTGTAGGTGGCGACGTTAACATCTCGGGAACATTGGCATTATCTTCCAATGCAGCTGGTTCATTAACTGTTGCAGGATCATGGCTTCGGAATGGAGGAGGAGTCTTTACGCCTGGAACGGCCACTACTGTTACGTTTACAGGAACTGGTAAAACAATTAGTGGTTCCGGTGGTGCCAGTTTTTATAACTTAACAATTAATGGAAGCATATCCGCCGCATCAGCAATTACAGTTACCAATACATTTGCCATTGGTGCAGGAAATTCTTTTAGTTTAAATGGGAATAATGCCAGTGCAGTTTTGTTAAGTGCAGGTAGTACTACTTCAACAATTAATAATGGGCATGCTTCAACAGCGTCTGCATTAACCTTTAATAATTCCGTGGCTAATACCTTTTCCGGCACATTAATCAACGGAAGTACTGCTGTATTAAATATAACAAAAACAGGTGCTGGCAATCTTACTTTAAGTGGCCTCCTTAATAATTATTCAGGCACCACTACTATTTCAGCCGGTACTTTAACAGCCACCGCAAATGCATCTTTACCGGATAATGGTAATATCATTATTGGTAATGCTACCCTGGCTTTAGGGGCAAGTTTTACTGGTGCTAAAACTTTAGGTACTTTAAATCTAACAGGCACCACGTCTTACCTGAATGTCGCTTCATCGGGAATTTTTGATTTAGCTTTTGCCAGTTCAAGTGGGTTAGGTTGGTCAGGTACTTTCAATGTGCTTAACTGGACGCCGGCTGCTTCAAAAAATATTTATTTTCTTAGCACCGGGCTCACAGGCACACAGTTAGACAATTTCAATTTTGATAATTATGGCATAGGGGCAAAATTCGAAGGGGCAACCAATAAGGTAATTCCTAAATTATTATTTATCACCAATTGTCCCGGTCCCGTAGGGGGCTCATTTGGTATAGCTGCTAATTGGCAAAATAATGATGTGCCAACCATTACTTTATCTTCGGGACAGGCCTCTATTTATATTAGGCCAGGCGATATATTAAACCAGGATCAAACTTACAATTTATTAAGTGTAAATGTAGCGGGTATTTATAATGTGGGGGCATACACAATTAATATTACAGGTAGCATAACATCTCCGCCTCCAGCGGGCTTTATCACTAACACAGGTACAATTAATATGGTAGCTACAAGTGTATTTAATTTAGGAGATAATTGCACTTTCAATAATTCAGGTACAATTGCAAGTGCGGCAGGCAGCCAGATTAATTTTAACACAGGAGGTAAGTTGATAAATTCAGGTACACCAAATTATACAGGAGCTGCAGGCGTTATTAACTTCCTTGGCACTGGCACAATCAGCGGTACAGCAACAATTCCATTCACCACCATTGCAGGCGCAGTAGATTTTGGAACTGGCAGCACTATTGGAACTTCGCTTGTTTTAAAAACTGGTGGGTCAGTTACAGGTAATGCGCCTAAATATGGCACTTCTTCCACATTGTTTTATTACCAGACAGGTTTAACCGTATCCCGTGGTTTGGAATGGGTGGCAGGTACCACTAGCACTTCATCAGCAGGATATCCCAATAATGTAACGGTGGGCAATGGTACCGGCGCAACTTCATTAAACATTAATAACGGCACTGTGTTGCAAATGGGAGGAAGCCTTTTAATCTCGACGTCATCAACACTCACCATGAATGATAATGTAACTCCTTACAACCTTAAGGTAATAAAAGATGTAACTATTTCTGGTATTTTAAACTTGGGGAATTTTGTGGCAGGCCCTCCTTATATTGGTGATTTGGAAACAGGGGGGAATTTTACAAGAAATACCGGGGGTACATTTAACCCCAATCAAAGAGCGGTAATATTTAATGGCGCTTCTAATCAAACTATTGATGGTTCTACCAATCCAATCACTTTTGCTTATTTTATTGTTGCCAATTCAGGTAGCGCCGGCAGCAATACAGTAAAACTAATAAATGCTACCGACGCACTTATCGATGGGGGAATAGGTGGACATCCGTTACAACTACTGAATGGCAATCTTGACTTGAATGGAAGAACAATGACTCTTAGAACCTTTACATACAATTTTTTAAATGATGTTAAAATAGATGGGTCTAACGGGAATTTAACCAGGCAAATATTAAGTACAGCTGGGTCAGCAACTTTCAATTTTACCAATCCAGATAACAGTCAGCGGACAAGTACAGTTACCCGGAATTCTGCTGCAGCATCTCTATTATCTTTTTCATCAGATATTTTGGTGAATATTTTTACTGGTGTTGGTGGAGGGCGCAGTGGAGTTGATTTTGGTGCTGATCTTGGTGTTGGTTTTACAACAATCAATGGATCATTACTAATTAATTCAAACACATTTGTAAGTGTTAATGCGCCAAATTATGACGCTGCATCCAAACTGATATATCAAACCAATGGTTCCTACGACCGATCTGCGGAGTGGATTAGGAATACAGCTGGACCCGGCTATCCGGGAAATGTAATTATTCAAGGCGCAACAACTTTGAATTTTTTAGTTGGCCCCAATACTGGTTGTGCTGGTAACTTAACAATTGGCAACCCAACAGCAGCAGGAAACGGAGTTCTAAATTTAAAAGATTATGGTGCTGCTTACGATTTAGGTGTTGGCGGAGATCTTATTATTGGCGGTGCAAGCGCCACAGGTAGTCTTATCATGTCGGATAATATTGGCAGCGATATTTTTATTGGTAAAGGCTGGAACAGAAATGCAAATGGTACAGTAAATTTTGGTGCAGGCGATGGCAGGGCGGTGGCTTTTAATGGGTCTGCAGATGGAATCATAACCGCTAACGGCGGGCAACAATTTCCATTTGTTGGTATTAATAAAACAGGTATATCAAATAAAATTACTCTGGCAGATAATGTCTCCATATCTGATGAAATTCAGTTTACAACAGGTACAGTTGACCTTGGAACTAACAATACGTTTCTAACTATACTTTCAACCGCTACTAAAACCGGAAGGGTAGGTCAAAGCGATGCTGTTAATACAGCATTTGTTTATGGTGCCGGCGTTACAGGCCAGTTTATTGTGCAACGTTATATGCCCGCAAAGCGTTCCTGGCGCCTGATGGCTGCACCATTTAAACCGGGTGCTGGAACACATACCATCAGTGAAGCATGGCAGGAACGGGGTAATGCAGCTGTAGGTCTGGATTACACTGCTGCTAACTTTTCCACCTCCATTACCACTGATACCATTACTACTATTGGCTCAACTTCTACAACTGGTTTTTCCACTCATATTACCGGGGGAACAACGGCTAATGGATTCGATTTAAGCCCTACAAATAATCCGGGTATTAAATATTACAGCGGCGGCTCATGGCTTGCGCCAACCAATGTAAATAACACTTCTGTAAATAGCCAGGAAGGTTGGATGCTTTTTGTACGGGGAGACCGGAAAGGTTATGGTGAAATAACCAATCAATCTAAACCGGCTACCATCACTACTTTAAGGCCAAGAGGACAAATATTTATTGGAAATAAATCTATTATTTCTTTGTCAGGTGGATTAACGGTGGTAGGCAATCCATATGCTTCTGCTGTTGATTATAATTCAATGAGCAGAACCGGAGGTCTATGGCCCACATCTCCTACCTATTATATGTGGGATCCAAACCTGGGCGGAGCAACCGGACAAGGTGCATTTGTAGCACTTACCTGGAATGGAACTGACTTTACACGTTCTGTCCCTGTTTCTGGCACAGGAACCAGTAACATCGATAACCGTTACATACCATCAGGTGCAGCTATCATGGTAGAGTTTCCGAGTGGAGGAGGCACCCTTACATTTGATGAATCAAACAAAAATGTCAACAATACCACCACTGCCTTTAGACCTGTAAGAAATCAATTGCAAACAGTTTTAAAAACAGTAGATACAGACAGCAGTTCGTATATATCGGACGGTGCATTGTTATTGATTGATCCTGCTTTTTCCAATAAAGCAGATCGGGATGATGTGGTTAAAATAAATAATTTTACAGAGAATTTCGGGTTATTTAGAAATGATAAAATACTTTCTATAGAAAGAAAAAATCTAACAGCAGATTATGATACCTTGTTTTATAATCTTGCTCAGATGAGGCTTAAAAAATACCAGTTTCAATTTATTGCTGATCAAATTGTAGCCAGGCCAGGCACAGCTTTATTCCTTGAAGATTTGTATTTGAAAAGCAAAACTGCCTTGCCATTAAATGATACTGCTGTTTACAATTTTACCATTACAACAGATACAGGAAGTTATGCCCGTAAGCGTTTTCGCTTGCTATTTAATCCTTCGGTTGTTTATAACAATTTTTCAACTACTGATTTGGGAACCATGGTTGCAATAGATTGGAAAGTAGCGGAAGAATTCAACATCAACCGGTATGAAGTGGAGCGGTCTTTAAATGCTGTAAATTTCAGTAGCATCAATACACAAGTGAGCAATGGCAATTCTACCACACCTGTGGCTTATCAAATACTTGACAAAGATTTATTACCCGGAAATTATTATTACCGGATAAAAAGTATCAGCAATATCGGGGTGATAAAATACAGTGAAATAGCAAAAGTCACCTTAATGAAATCCAACCCCACCATCTACATTGCCCCCAACCCGGTAACGGATAATATCATTCATTTACAAATGAATACTGTTCCGGCGGGCAGGTACGCTGTAAGATTATTAAATAATGCAGGGCAGGTAATGCAGACAAGTACCATTACCCATACAGGGGTAAATACCTTGCATACAATGGCGCTCAATCAATCCATAGCAAAAGGAACTTACCAGCTGGAATTATCGGCAAAAGGGCAAAAGACAATGCTGCTGAAAGTATTGATTCAATAAAAGATTTATAAATAAAAAAATAACGAAAAACCTACGCTTACTTAATTCTGTAACCTTTTTTTACCCTGAGCAAGAGCAGCAATGTTCTTGCTTTTTTTTGGTTACTCAATGAGAGGCGTAATAATTTTAGTGCTAAACTACACCGATCGCAAACAAGTTAAAAATCAGAAAAAAGCAAATAAGGAGTGGATATTCAGAGATAGGTTTTTGCAATTAAAAAGCTTAATTTTCGATGCAAAACGAAGAAAATACCAGCACTAAAACTGGATTAATTAATTCAGGGTGGGTTGATTTGAAGAATGGGTAGTTCAACTTAATTTAAATACGCAGCATCAACACAAATCAATATTGTCTGCTGTACTTTTATACTACTTTGCAAAAAAATATAAATTAAAACTGAACGTATGAAAAGTAAATTCCTGTTGCTTTCGGTATGTTGTTTCATCTTGCTTTCATCTTGTAAAGTAACATTTATAACCGGGTACGATCAGGTGCTTGATCAAACGCTGGGAAAAATGAAACGGGATTTCAATCTGCACTTTATCAAACTAAGCAGAACCATACAGGATACTGACCCACATAACCAGGACTTTTCCAACTATCAGGATTACTACGATAATTTGGAAGCCGATATGATTACTATAAAATCGAGATCACAATCGCTGGATGAAAAAGCAAAAATTGTAAAGGAACAAATAACCAACCTCGATGCGGCTTTTAAAGTATTTATACAGCAGCACAAAGCCGGTTTGCCAGACAGGGTAAACGATGACCGACATGATATGAGGGATGCAATCAATACCTCCATCGATGCAATCACCAGATTGCAGGAAGCACTTAAAACAACGGGGAAAACTGAATGATAAACAGTAAAAATAAATTTTATGGCAGACATTGATTTCAAACAAATACTGAATGACTCCATTGTATTTGCAAAAACTGAACTGGGCGGCACCTATAAAAAATTAAAACCTTTTGCCGAGCATGAGTTTACACAGTTTGCAGAAAATGTAGCGTTTCTGGCCAAGTTAAAGCTGGACGGCGTTATAGAGCGTGATGAACTCGAAAGCAGGTTAACGTTGCAGCAGTTTGCATTTAAAAATGTATTACTCACCATAAAAGGTATTGGCCTTGTAAGTGCACAAAATCTGGTAAATGGTATTTTGGGAATAGTAAGTAAAGCTATTTTAGGTGCTCTTAAAATAAGTCTGCCGGTTTAAGTAGCTGGCCAAATATTATCCCCAATATCTTTAACAAGCAACTCCAATTTTGTAGATTAAAAGAAATACATTAGCAACAGCAATAGTACATTTTTAACCTTCAACCTAAACCACCAACATGTTTAAAACAGCTTTCTCCTTTAATGGACGCATCCGCAGACTTGAATACGGTCTATCCTATTTAATGTACATTGTTATCCTGGTTGTTTTTTCCGTTTTAACCCAAAAAGAATCCGGGGAACCATCTTTGGTGTTCATAATAGTAGTGTTGCCGCTACTATGGTTTTTACTGGCACAGGGAGCCAAGCGCTGTCACGACAGGGGTAACAGCGGTTGGTGGCAACTAATTCCGTTCTATGTGTTTTGGATGGTATTTGCAGATGGCGAAAACGGTGAAAATGGCTATGGGTATAATCCCAAAGGTATTGGCAATTTAGATGAGATAGATGAAATTGGAAGTGAGATGACCAGCTAATCCTAGTATTAATTATGTGTAAACCCGGATGCTAAATACATATTTATTGCACAAACATTTTCAACATTGTCTTTTAAAAATAGTTGTATAAAAAAACGTTTAATACCGCTTTCAAACTCCAAAGACATCCTTAAGAAATTTGCCTGCAATGGAATTGTTGCCAGGGATAAAACCAGTCAGGGATAAAACCAGTTTAAATATTTCATCGTTAAAAGATAAGTCGCTGCCTGTTTTGGATATTTTACAGCACCCCGATGAATCGGCTTTGGATATTGAAGAGAATCTGAAGCCAGATTTAGAAAGTTTTCAGTGCTATTGTAACATCGCTAAATGATAAATATAGAATGATGGTAGGGTAGAAAAAATAAAAAATTACCTGATTATAAAATATGTAATGGTCGCCAGTCTTACAAAGACTGGCGACTGGTATTACACTATCCCGCTTAAGGATAAAATTTTACTTTTCAGTTAGGTAACGAGATCGGTGCTAGGATTCAAATTAAAAAAGCTATTCTCCCTGGTAGGCGATTTTATCGGTAAAATGTCGCCAGCCTTTTTAAGACTGACGACTTGTACGAAACGATCCCACTTACTGGATGTAATTTTACCCGTCTGTGCTACCGGGAGTTTCCAAAGGGTTTATCAGGTTGCTGCTGCACCTACCGATACTTTCTGTAACTGTGGTTGAATGCAGATGTTTTTAATAAAGAAGTTGGTGAATGTCTTTTTATCGCAATGGTTGGTTTAATATTGACTTCCTGAATGTGTTGTTGCAAA
Organism: Chitinophagales bacterium; assembly: GCA_038320245.1. Taxonomy (GTDB): domain Bacteria; phylum Bacteroidota; class Bacteroidia; order Chitinophagales; family Chitinophagaceae; genus Ferruginibacter. Next base: position 13,950 of record JBBQEA010000101.1, read on the forward strand.
TATGCGCTAGTATTATACAGGAAACAAGGGGGTTTACATGGTATTTTATACAGGAAAAACCCTGTATAAAATAGGGGCAAATAAACTTGGGGAAATGAAAAGGATGTTACAAATTAGCAGATTGATCAAAAAACTAAAACAACCTTTTAATTTATGGCAACAAACGAAAAACCGGACCTAAGCTGGAAATCGCTGAGAGGTAAGTCCCTGTCGGAAGACTACAAGCCCGGACATATCAAAACTACCGATGATACTATCATCGGAATATACGAAACACCCTGCAGCGTGCAAATGGATGAGGGGGCAATAGGCGAAAGGCCCGCCGAACCCTACGGAATACCTATTACTGCAGAACTTGGTATTGGTTTGATTGCAGATCTGCAGTACCTGATTCAGCCAATTGCAGCAGCAACAACCAAAGAAAGTTTTTCCGCAGCAATTACAGATGAATCTTTCGAAACCTTAAAGGAATTATTAAGACATTCCTCGGCTATCACTATTGATAAAAATGTTTTATTAAAAACCCTCAGTCAACCGGGTTGCGAAGGGATCAGATTTTATCTCTGTAAAAAAGTAATAGATGAAGCGTCCTATTTATCATTGGTAACAGTTGGCGTAACAGCCAATGGGCAAGATCTTCACTACGAATATAAACCGGGTAAATTACAAAGTGGTTTAAAGGAAGCAGCATTACCAACCTCCTCGTTGGTAAGTGAGTACGGTTCGCCACCACCGCCAAGAACATTGGCATTGGCCGATGCTGTGAGCGATAAATTTGCACTGTTAAAATATGCTTTGGAAGAAACGGAAAACATTCAAAAAGAAAAATTAAAATAACATTATTTGTCGCTCTATAATATTTTATACAACAGTCTTATTCTGATAGCTTTTCTATTGTCGTTTATAGCCTTTACAAAAGGCTATAAACGTTTTGGTATTTTAAGCTTGCTGCTTTTTATTACGTCATTGGTGGAACTCTCAGCGCTGTACCTGATTGATAAAAAAACTGATTTTACCTGGCTCTACCATATTTACAATGTAATTGAATACACATTGTTCTGTTCTTTTTTAGTTTATTCCATAGCTTCCAAAAGTATCGTAAGAATGGTTAAAATCAGTATACCTTTTTTTGTACTTTTGGGTCTGTCATTATCATACTTTAAATACCAGTTCACAGGCTTTCCGGGACTTAACATAAACATAGAGGGATTCCTGTTGTCGATCATTTGTGTATATATTTTATTTACGCTGGAAGTAATTGAAGAAGGTTCAATTTTAAGCAATTATACGTTTTGGATTTGTTCGGGCATATTGATTTTTTTTGGAACTACTTTTTTTTACAATGGCGTTTTTGCAAGAATCAGTAGTTTAAGTGTTGAAAAGGCAATGCTCTTGTTTAGCACCATCAACAGGCCGCTGAATATCATTTTCTACTCTTTCATCATAACCGGCATATCATGTTTACTAGCCAGCAGGAAGCAGATTATTCAATAATATTATTTAGTTTTTTTGTATTGCTGCTAATAACCATTATTTTAATTGCCGCCATTCTGTATCATAACAGGCGGAAAAAATATTTTCAGGAAACAGCCCTTTTGCAGTCTCAATTTTCTCAAACCCTTCTTCAGTCGCAGATAGAAATTAAGGAACAGACGCTTCAATACATCTCCCGTGAACTGCACGATAACCTTGGACAAATGGCCAGTCTTATCAAGATCAATTTAAATACCCTGCAATTAACTGATCCCATAGAGGCCAATGAAAAGATAGAAGATACAAAAGATCTTACCCGGCAATTAATTGCTGATATTAAATCATTATCCGTTAGCATGGGGCATGATCGAATTCTGCAAACAGGCCTCGCCAATGCCATTAAAGCAGAGGTGGAAAGGCTAAACCGAACAGGGATATTTACAGCTACTTTTGATATTTCCGGTACAGTGAATTCAATTGATAATGACAAGTCGGTGATACTTTTCCGGATGGCACAAGAAGTGTTGAACAACATGGTAAAGCATAGCCGGGCAACACAACTCGCCATCAATCTTTCATTTACAGAAAAATCATTTACTTTAGCGCTAAAGGACAATGGAATTGGTTTTGATGTAGAAGAAAAATTGCGTGCTTTGGGTGCCGGTTTACGGAATCTTACGGCAAGGGCGCTTCTCATTAATGCACAATTACACATACAAAGTTTGCCTGCAAACGGTACTACGATAACAATCGAACTGCCTCTTTAAACAAAACCACCTATGCCAGCAAGCCCATCCATGCGTTTAGCATTGGTAGATGATCACACGCTTTTTCGTAAAGGGCTAATCAGCCTCATTAAAATGGTTTGCTTTGATTGTACCATTTTGTTTGAAGCAGATAATGGCGTAGACCTTCAGCAAAAAATATCGAACACTAATATGCCGGATATTGTGCTGATGGATATAAACATGCCCCACATGGATGGTTTTGAAACAGTGCAATGGCTACAGGTGCAATTTCCCCAGGTAAAAGTTTTAGTGGTAAGTATGGTTGAAAAAGAAGAAAGTATTTTGAAGATGCTTAAGATGGGCGTAAGAGGATATTTAAGTAAAGATGTAGAACCGGCGGAATTGGGAGCCGCCCTGAATGCCATAATGAACAAGGGCTTTTTTTACACAGATTTTATTACTGGTAAATTGGTACTCGCCATACAAAATGAACATACTGGTGAAATAACAAATGAAGCTGCGTTGAATATATTAACTCTTCGTGAAAAGGAATTTCTTAAGTTAGCATGTAGTGAATTAACCTACGGTGATATTGCTACGCATATGTATTTAAGTCCTAAAACAATTGATGGATACCGAAATACTTTGTTTGAAAAACTAAAAGTAAAAAGCCGGGTAGGTATGGCTTTGTATGCAGTAAAATATGGGTTAGTGCAATTGTAGTACTTGCTCAAAAAATACTACTCTTAAATGCTGGCTTACGCATGCCAGGAAATATAAAAATGTCAGCATTAATATAAAGAAAATCACAAGTATTGGTTCGGGCTATAACTATCTGTAAAAAGGGGTAGCGGCGTTGCTTTTTGTAATAACAGGCGGGTAATAAGGCAGCATGGGATAACTGCTTTTTTCTACACTTATACTTCCTGAAATAGAAAATGTTTTGGCATCATTGATATACTGAAGTCCAAGAGAGGCGCTTGAATATATATTGAGTCCGTTTGGCTGAAAGCCGTTTCTTGTATAATTCTTATTAACGCCTTGTGTAAGAAACGACTGATTAAAGTTTACGTATGCTGGTGCAACAGCAACATTAGCAAAAGCATACCAGTTATTATTTAACCGGCGGTTTAGCTGTAAACCTATCGGCGCCACAATAATAGTAGCACTGCCTCCTTTAAAAAAAGTATAGCTGGTAGAAAGTGCAGTATACCTGCTGAAAGACCATTTTTTACCAGAGAGGCTATCTATGGGATGTAAATTGTTTGCAAAGTTTACCCTTTGGTTAGAGGCAGCAAAATTTCCCGGTATTAAAGTTTGGGCATTTACTGTTGCTGCAAACAAGATGAACGCTATTAAAACAATTTTTTGCATAAAACTACATTGGGTGTTAAAAGTACAATTTATTGATTTACTAAAAACAGCTTTGGCAAAACTCAGCGATTCCGGGAGTAAAAATATATCATCGCCCTTTAAGTGTGATACATTTTTTGGCAAAGCTCCGCCCTCAGTCCGTTTTGTTGACTGTTGGTAGCTCCGTTTCTTTTGTTGGGTTGTGTTAATCTATTTTACCGTTG
>JBBQEA010000102.1:0-17492 GCA_038320245.1 Chitinophagales bacterium
AATAAACCTGAAACCCAGCGCAGGACTGCTTTATCTGCTTATATTCAAATTGGCAGATATTCATGGGCATGAAAATATTGCGGATGTTATCTGGTTCTACACGGTTGTAAAAGAAAATTATTTTAATCAGCTACAAATTGAATTACCAATTCCCGAAGAAAAAGATATCAGGTAATTTAATGGTTGATTTAAAATGTTGTAAATAAAAAAGCGCCTCTTTTTACAAAGAAGCGCTTTTTAGATAATAGTATATTTTTATTTTAGATTACCTGTAATAAACTCAGCCACATCTTTTTTAAATTTTATTGCAGATTCATTATGGATGTACATCATGTGTCCGGCTTCATAATATTTCTGGGTGATGTTACCCTTTAGTTTTTTATCCAGCCCCATATGATCGAATGTATATTCTGTGCCGCCAAAAGGGGTTGCCAAATCATAAATACCATTTAGCACCAGCACTTTTAATTTTGGATTGGAAGACATGGCATTCAATAAATCCGGGGCAGTGGAAGGTGTTGAAGCATCACCAAATAAACCATTACTGCGCTGGTGTTTCCAATCCCATTTAAAATCGGTGAGGCCATAGGCACTTATATTGTAATTTTTATCTTTACTTACTTTTAACTCTGTGGTAAAATAATACATAAAGGCACTGATAAATGCCGGACTTATATCGGATGATTGCGGATCGTTAAAAGCATATTCTGCATGTTGGTCCTGCGTTATACCCTTGTATCTTGAATCAAGCCTGCCCACAGCTACACCGGTGCTGCGTAATAATTCCTGCGAATATTGTGGCTGTACCACCCGTAGGTTGGCCTTATCCCAATAGTCTTTACTTAAGCCGGTATAGGCAACAAGTTTGGTTAAAACGTTTTCTCGTTCATCAGCCCCAAGTTCGTCGCCTTTCATTAAAGCGTTGGCATAGTCACCCATCGAAAAAATTCTTACTTCTTTTAAAAAAGCATCCAGGCTTGCAGGTTTATTCACCACTTTGTTATGGTACCAGGAAGTGGCTGCATAGGTAGGCAAATTTACAATATAAGGTAAATCATCACCAGGGTTAAATGAAAGCGTTCTTATATCCAGCACATTTGAAACCAATACTATTCCATTCACTGATATGCCATAGTGCTCCTGCAAATAATCCGCAGCACCGGCAGATCGGAATGTGCCATAACTTTCACCCAGCAGGTATTTGGGAGAATTCCAACGATCATTGTCGTTTACATAATTTTTAATAAAAAGGCTTACTGATTTTATATCCTGATCAACACCCCAAAAATCAGTGTTCTTTCCTTTACCAACGGCTTTACTTAAACCGGTACCAACGGGGTCCATCATTACAATATCTGATACATCGAGGATGGAAAAATTATTGTCCTCAATTTTATAAGGCGCCGGCCCGTTTGGTAACGGATCATTTACTACTACCCGCCTTGGCCCCATAACGCCCATGTGCAACCACATGGAAGAGGAGCCAGGACCACCATTGTAAGAAAAGGTAACAGGACGCTTACTAAAATCGGTTTCATCATCTTTGGTGTAAGCGGTATAACCAAAAGCAGCAATGGGTTCGTCCTTTTCGTTTCTTAAAATAATAGTGCCAACCGTAGCGGTATAATTAATTTGTTTATTATCCAGTTTAATGCTGTGTTTGGTGATAAATTTCTCAGGCTTTGTGGCTGCTGCACTGTCTGTTTGAGAAAAACCGGCAAAGCAACAGATAAGCAAAACTATCGACAGACTAAAAGTCTTTAATGGTTGTAATTTCATACAAAATATTTTTAGGTTTTTAATTTTATAATGCATGAAGATATTGAAATAATGCAATGAAAAAATGATAAAAGGTTAACAGAATGATTTACTTTTTTTGATAGTTTCTACTTAATTTAAGCCAATGCTATTTGCTTTGGCAGGCTACTTTATCACCCAAAACAAACTTCCACCTGATGTGTTTTTTTATCATTAACCAAATAAACAGCGGGCGTTGATTGCTGTACACCATCAATAGTTATTTTTACAACACATTCATTTGCATTTTGAATAAATGAAAAATTATAGGTTGTTTCTTCAAAATTATAATCCATCGTAAACCTGTGCCAATCCAGCGGAACGCAAGGTGTAAATGTCAAAACGTTTCCCTGTTTTTTTAATCCAAGAAATGATTCAGTAATTAGTTGGTACATCCACCCGGCGGAGCCTGTATACCATGTCCATCCACCCCGGCCATTGTTTAATGTTTGTTTGTAAATATCTGCTGCCATTACATAGGGTTCTACTTTGTACTTAGCAATTGCTTCCGGCGTATTTCCATGATAGATTGGATTAATCAGTTGAAGCAATTCCCAGGTACGGCTTTTGTCTTTCATGGCAGCAAATGCCATTACCAGCCAAATGGCGGCATGGGTATATTGGCCACCATTCTCCCTTACACCTGGCACATAGCCTTTAATATAGCCGGGGTTGAGGTCCGATTTATCGAATGGCGGATCAAAAAGCTGTATCAGATTTGCTTCTCTGTCAACCAAAAATAAATCTGCTGCTTCCATTGCCATTTGTGTACGTTGCGGAGTGCCTGCTTTGGACAAAACCGACCAGCTTTGTGCAATAGAATCTATGCGGCATTCCTCATTGGTTGCAGAACCCAACGGTGTGCCGTCATCAAAATAGGCACGGCGGTACCACTTACCATCCCAGCCATTTTTTTCAATATTTTTCTGCAACTTTTCAGCTTCCATATTGCATTTGTTGCTGAAGTTTTCATCTGTTTTTAGTTTTGCAATTGCTGCAAATCGTATCAGCACATCATACAGAAAAAAAGCCAGCCAAACGCTTTCACCCTTTCCATGTTGTCCTACTTTATCCATACCGTCATTCCAGTCGCCACTGCCCATTAATGGCAAGCCGTGCTCACCGAATTTTAATCCAAATAAGATAGATTTTATGCAATGATTGTATAGGCTTTCAGAATGATGGGAGCGGATGGGCAAATCGTAATTAGACTCTTCACCAACATTTAATAACCTGCTTTCAAGGAATCCAACAGGCTCATCAAGGATCGTTAAGTCGCCTGTATGATTTACATATTTAGAAAGTATGAAAGGCAGCCACAAATAATCATCCGAACAGGTTGTGCGTACACCCCGCCCCACAGGCGGATGCCACCAGTGTTGCACATCACCTTCTTTAAACTGCCGGGATGCAGACAGCAACAATTGCTTTTTTACCAGTGAGGTATCGGTGTATAATAATGAGCCAACATCCTGCAGCTGATCTCTAAAACCAAATGCACCGCCGGATTGATAGAAACCGCTGCGGCCCCATATTCTGCTGGCAATTGTTTGGTAAGTAAGCCATCCGTTTGCAAGAATATTGATGGCAGGATCTGGCGTTGATACCTGCAGATTACCCAATGTTTTATGCCAATATTTTTTTACAGTCTCAAGCGATTGTATGGCGACTTCAGTTCCTTTAAATTGATTGATAAGGCTTGCAACATCAATTGAATCTTTGGCAGCGCCGAGGCGAAATACAATCGTATGTTCTTCGCCGGCAGCAATATCAAAAGGAACCTGTAACACGGCACAGGGGTCTAGTGCAGCGCCTGATTTCCCAAGCAGCCTTGCCTTATTCATGGCTTCCGGATTTTTTACAGTTCCATTGCGCCCGATGAATTCCGCCCTATCGGTTGTATAGCTTTTAAAAAGACCATCTGCGTCAAAGAAAACTACCCTGTTACCAAATTCTGTATTATAAGAATTTCTTGCAAGTAGCGCACCGCTTTCGGGTGCCACTGCCGTAACAATGTGCATCATTGATTTTGACCGCTGATCTCCCAGCACCCACTCAATATATCCTGTGGCAGAAAGGCGGCGTTGCCTGGATGATTGGTTATGGAATTTTATGCTGGTAAATTTTACTGCAGCTTCAATATCTACGAATATGGTTGCTTCCGTATGAATGCCATCTTCCATATGTTCAAATACGCTGTAACCAAAACCATGACGGGTTATGTAAGGCAATTTACTCCGGCATTGTAAGGGTGTTGGCGACCAGAATTTGCCACTTTCTTCATCCCTTATATAAAATGCTTCTCCGGAAAGATCAGTAACCGGATCGTTGTTCCAGGGCGTTAGTCTAAATTCATGTGCATTTTCTATCCAGGTGTAACTCTGCCCGCTTTCTGAAACTATGGTGCCAAAGTTTGGGTTGGCAAGTACATTTATCCAGGGCGCCGGCGTAATTTTTTCTGTTGTTGAGTTAATGATATACTCTTTTCCATCCCCCGAAAATCCACCATATCCATTGTAGAAAAGAAGTTGTGTTGCAGGAAGAATAGGGGTTGATAAAGTTGGAAAAAACTTTTGCGGATTAAAATAGGGCACAATCGATTTTACTTTTTGTCTCCGTTTAATTTGTTCTTCCAGGGTACCCTCACTATCTGAAATAACAATCCTTGCTACTGATTGAAACAGGATGCGGTCCTCATTGGATATCTGGTCGGTTGAGCGGATAAAAATGCCACCTGGTTGTTCCTTTACTTCAGCGCCAACCATCGGGTCAATTAGCCCAAGAATTTGATTTTGTAATAACTGCCGGTATCCACCATGGTCATCATTCCATATTACAAGGTCAACCATTATACCTTTCAATCTCCAGTAGGCATGCGCTTGTACCATTTGCTGCACCAGTTCAATATTAGCAGCGTCTTCAATTTTCACCAAAACAATGGGCAAATCACCCGAAATAGAATAGCTCCACAATCCCGATTGCCCCCGTTGGTTTTGAGCAATTATCTCCGGGTCGGTTCTTAAGGAAGGGTTGGCAAATATTACAGCGCCGGCAAGGCGGCTATATAATTGTGCTTCAGATTCTGTTGCATTTATTTGTCTTAGCACTACCTGACTATGCGTCCATGAAAGCTCAAAAGCTCTGTTGGCAAGATGGCGATCCTGGTATTTATCAACAAGTGCGTTGCAGGTTTCCCTTGTATCGCCAATACCCGTAACAATGTCAATTATAGCATAGCGCTGCGGTTCAATTACAAACCTGTATTGAATGGCAACGATGGGGTCAAGTACTGAACCCTGCGTGCCCGACAATGGTTCGTTGCTATTGAATACAGCGGGTTGATGAATGGTATTTCCCCGGCCAATAAAATTTGCTCTGCTGGTTTCATAAGTTATGCCCTGCACCTGTGCATGCTGTACTTTCATTAAATGAAACATGGTGGCCATCTGGTCATTTTCGGAACGGGGTCTTCTTGTACATATAATGGCATTGCGGTTTTCGAGAATTTCGGTTTGTACAAATAAATTGCTGAATGCCGGATGGGCTGCATCCGCTGCAGCAGGTGCCAACACTACTTCTGCATAGCTGGTTATTTCTATAATTCGCTTTCTTTTGCTTCTATTGGTAATTTTAATTCTCCTTAACTCTACATCATCTTCCGGAGAAACTACAATTTCTGTATGGGTATCCAATTGGTATTCCCTTTTACGAAATTCGGCCCGGCCCTGAGAAAATACAGCTTCGTACTGATCGCCTTCCTGCAGGGTTGGCTGGTAGGCAGCCGACCAAAGTGAACCGCTTTCCATATCCCTGATAAAGCAGAATGAACCCCAGTTGTCGCAGGTGCTGTCTTCCCGCCAGCGGGTGAGGGACAAATCTTTCCACCTGCTGTAACCTCCGCCGGCATTGGTTACCATTACATGATAGTTGCCGTTAGATAATAACTGCACTGCCGGAACCTCCGTATTGGGTGTATTAATTACCCTCATGGGCATTTGGTAATCTGATACTTCGCTGGTATCTGCCACATGCACACTGGGTGAGTAGAAAGTAGCAACCCGTGGAATACGCTCCTGTAACAGCAACAGGGTTGCCTGAAATTGTACCTCGGCTTCAAATCTTTTTTGCATTGGTTTATTCAGCAACAAATAGGCAAGTGATAATAAACTCATACCCTGGTGATGAACCATAAATGAACGGATAATTTCATATTCCTGCCCACGGGGTAAACGGGAACTGGTATAATCAATTGCTTCATAAAAACCATAGTTGGATTCAAACCCCTCAGCTGCCATATCTTCCAGATTTTCGCAGGCTTCTTCCGGTAACACCATTAATGCCATGATGGTGGAGTAGGGTGAAATTACCAGGTCTTCGCCCAGCCCACGTTTAAACCCAAGACCAGGCACACCAAATGCCTTGTACTGGTAATTAAGATTGGCATCAACCATATTGTATCCTGATTCTGAAACACCCCATGGTACGCCTCTTTTTTTACCATAATCAATCTGCTTTTCTACAATAGCATGATGGGTTTGATCCAGCAACGTATTGTTGTAGCTTGGCATTACCAGCATAGGCATCAGGTACTCGAACATGGAACCGCTCCAGGACAATAATATGGGTGTAGCGCCTACATTGGTTAATTGCCTGCCGAGTGCAAACCAACTTTCTTGTGGAAGTTTGCCTTGTGCGACGGCAACAAATGTGCTTAGCCTTGCCTCCGAAGCTAACTGATCGTAATAACTGTTATCTCTTCTGCCTTCGTCAACATTATATCCTATCGATAACAGGTGCTGGCTGCGATCGTATAAAAAATCATATTCAATATCAGAGAGTTTTAAAACCTGATCTGCCAGGTTATTTAATGTTAAGATTTTTTCTTTGGCTCTTCGGCCTGCTTTAACAATGGTGGTGGCAAATTCATTTAACCAGTCATTTTCTTCGATGGTATTTTCATCTGTATGGGCTGTTCTGATTAATGGCAACAAATCCAGTTCTATCAATGCAAGCGATTGAAGGGTAGGAACGGGGGAAACTTTTTCGGTTAAATGCCTGAATTTTGGCTGTTCATCCAGCAAAATCCATGGTACCGAAGAAGCAAGATCATTCATTAAATCGTTCAACTGATGGCCCATTTTTTTTGCCCAGGCAGCCGTATCACTTTTTTCTGATTCAGTAAGTGATAAAATATTTTTTTTGTAAAATTCCTGCAGGCTGGTTAAACATTTTTGTACGTTTTGTAAAGAATTGAGCGCTGATTGATCTATGGCTGCGATAGTATCGACCAGCTGTTGCAGCGCAACATTTTCTTTATTGGATTCATACAATAATCCTGCTGTAGTTGCCAATCCATCTATTGCATTTGGAGAAAAAACTTTATTGGCTGCAATAGATAATAATCCCTGTTTCAACGTAATTAGATGACCTGCAAGGTTACCGCTATCGACTGTGGAAATATACCTGGGATTTAATGGGAGCAACGAAACAGTATCGTACCAATTATACAAATGCCCTCTGTACTTTTCAAGCCGGTTTAAAGTGTTGACGCTGTTAACCGTTCTCTCAATCAGCTTTTCTATAGCAATGTATCCAAAATCGTATGCCGATAAATTTGACAAAAGCGACAGGCCAATATTGGTAGGAGAAGTGCGATGTGCAATTTTAGGAGATGGATGTACCTGGTAATTATCCGGCGGCAGCCAGTTGTCTTCAACAGTTACAAAATCTTCGAAGAAAGACCAAATTTTACGAGATAATTGATGCAGGTATTTTTCCTGATTAGCCGACAAATCCGGCTTTTTAACTTCTGTAGGTAAACTAATTTTCCAGGCCACACAGGGCGCAACAAGCCATAATACCAACACTGGTAATGCAACTAATAACGCAGGGTAATTAACATAAAATAAGTAACTGAAAATACCAATGGTCAGCAGAATACTGAACCACATGGATAAATAAAATGACACTAAAGTTTTCGGTGCATTTTTTACAGCATGGGTAGATGGGTTCCACTCCAGTAATTTTTTCCGGGAGACACATAAACGCCAGTTGGTGCGTATAATAGCATCGGTATTTACATAAGCTTCGTGTGGTAAAAAAATAAAATTAAGGAATTGAAGAAAGAAGCTATTGAGTGCAGAACGAACTGAGAAAATCAGGTGTTGCAGCATCACCATATCACTGGGTTTTCTAAAGATATCCCATATAAGACTTATGATGGAGGGAATACAAAAGATTGCAACAACAGCGACGGCCCAGAATAAGGGTGCACCTGAAAAAATGAAGCCAAATAACAGGAGTATCAATAAGGACTGCGGTACCAGACTGCGACGCAGGTTATCAAAAATTTTCCAGCGGGAGAGGTGTGTAAGCGGGCTTTTATTGAAGCTTTTTTTTAATGTAGGAATAACCGGGAATAGCCATCTGGCAATCTGCCAGTCGCCCCTTATCCAACGGTGTCTGCGTTGCATATCAACACTATATCTTGCCGGGTATTCTTCATACAACTGCACATCGCTCATCAGTCCACTTCTGGAGTAGCAACCTTCCAATAAATCGTGGCTTAAAATCCTGTTGTCCGGTAAACGGTTGTGTAAGGCTTGTTCAAATGCATCAATATCGTAAATTCCTTTTCCTATAAAAGAGCCTTCGTAAAAAAGGTCCTGGTACACATCGGATATAGCGCTGGTGTACGGGTCGGTACCAGGCTCATTTCCGTGTATTCTTGCATAAATGGAACTTTCAGAAAGCGGTAGACTGTTAGATACCCTTGGTTGCAAAATGCTGTACCCATCTGTTACCCGCTTTTTATCTGCCGAATAAAAAGCCTGGTTAAGCGGATGTGCCATGGTACCCACCATCTTCCAGGCCGCATCTCTTGGAAGTGTGGTATCTGTATCGAGTGTGATGATGTATTTTATGGAAGTTAATACTGATTCGTCAGCAACAATCAGCATAAAATTTTCCCTGTGCTTTCCTCTTAACAATAAATTTAATTCACCAAGCTTGCCTCTCTTGCGTTCATGCCCCATCCATTTATTTTCCTTATTATTCCATTTTCTTGGCCGGTGAAAAAGAAAGAAGGTTTCATTGTTATTACTGCCATATTTTCTGTTTAACTCAATAATTTTATCCCTGGCAATTTGCAGTATTGCTTCGTCATCCGGAAGTATTTCGCTGTCGGCATCTTTAAAATCTGTTAGTAATGCAAACTGAAGATTTACATCTCTGTTGGCCAGAAATCTTACTTCCATAGATTCAATTAAGCCATCAATATCACTTACTTTGCCGAGCATGGTTGGTACTGCAACCAGCGTACGAAATTCAGCTGGAATTCCCTTTGAAAAATCAAGCCGTGGTAATAATGAAGGCTTTGCTGTGATGGTAGCAATCCAATTTATAATAGTTGATGCCAGCCTGCTCGTTGCTATCCAGCATATAATAGCCAGCACAATATAAATCCATGGCTTTAATGCTGGTGCAATACCCCTGTTTATTAAAAACGCAGTAAACAAAACAGCAAGTAAAATAATAGAACCTGCATAAATAAGAAAAGGAACTTTATTGAAAAATTTTCTCAGATAATCTCTTATCGAATACTTCATGCCGGCAATTTTCTCAACCTGCGCCCTGCCTTTTCCGGCAAGAAAATAGCCTATATGAGTGCCATGAAAATCACCTGTATTTTTGATTGCCAATTCAATTGCAAGGTTGGCAACTGAGGCTTCTGAACAATCACTGTATTTGGCAACATGCTCTACATAATGCCGGTAACTATCCCTTGTATGAAAATCCATTTTTTCATACAGCTGGTTGATATCCTTTCTTAAAATTTGTTCAACTATACTGGTGTTTTCAACAAATTCTCTCCAGTCGGTAGTGTTTAAAAACCGCAGGCTGGTAATACTGTTGCTGATGGAAACCTGGTCGGCGGCCTGCTTTTGATTTTCAAGTTGTACAAGCTCATCGCTTGTAAGGCCATTTTCTAAAAGCCTTTGTTCAATCCAGCTTAGGGGTAGTGCAAGTGCTGTTCCTTTTCCCTGCAATCGTCTTTTTAGTTCTGCAACAAAGGCGCTTCCCATGGGAGGGTTGGACCGTGCCATGTCTGCAATTACCAGCACCAGACTTTTAGGATCTCTTTCTGCAGTACTGATCATTTCGTCAGCCCAAAAATCGGCCTGATTTTTATTTAAAATATCAGCTGCAATTTGTGTAGCAAGGCGGCGAAGGTTTTCAATTAAAGCCAACCTAAGCATGATTGGTACAGCCCATAGTTCGCCTAACTTTAAAGAAGTTACCGTTTGGTACGATTTTATAAAACCGGTAATGCTTTTTAAATCAACTCTTCCATCGCTGTGCGAAATAATTTTTACAGCTATATCGTAAACCCTTGGCAAACCTTCCAGTTTTCCTTTTGCCAATTGTGGCAAGCCTTTACTATATCCTTTGGGTAAATGTTTTTTGCCTGTATAAATCTGTTCTTCTATCAGGTAGAAATTATCGAGCAGCCATTCGGCAGCGGGTACTATTCTATGATTGGTTTTTACTGACTCGGTAAGTATTCTATGTACTTCCAATAATAAGCTTTCATTGTCTGCCAGGCGTTTAAGCAGTAGTTCAGCCGGTTGCCCTGTTGACAAAGGGTGATTGTTTGCCAATGTTTTTGCATACAACTGTAACTGTTCGATGGAAAACAGTTCACTCCTCAGCGGCGGTTTTCCTTTTGCATATTTTTTTACCAAATCGTCTGGCAAAAATGGCTGCAGTATTGTCTTTGTTATAGATGCAATTGCTTTAGGGAGCATAAGTGTTTTTCAATTGAATTGGAGCTCCGGTTTTACAGCAGAAACAGGGATTTCCTGCCATACATGCAGCTAAAACTGGGGTTGAGCCAGGTGATAAACATTAATTAAAAAAAGATCTTGATCTACCGGAATTTGGTGCTGGTTCAGTTGTAACAGCCTGGTAAAATTCTTTTGGTATGGAACTTACTTCAACTAACTGCGTTGACGTAAGCAATACAGCTTTGTACACCATATTTTTTAACTCACTTAAATTTTCCTTCCATGGTTGATGCTGTAAAATTATTTCTACCTCAGGTGTAAATCCTTTTATATGCTTACCGGTTGCAGTATTGGCAATATCCAGAAAATGATTAGCAAAAAATAATATATCGCCTTTTCGTTGACGAAGTGGTAATACCTCAATGGAAAAATCATTTAAACGGAGGTACAAGTCTTCGAGTAATTTACTATTTTGTTTGGCAAGCCACAGGTTTTCGCAACTTGCTGCCATAAATCTTATGTCTAGAATAATGTCTTTTGAATTTCCTGTTTTTCTCATGGTTTTTTCCTTCAGATATTTTAATAAAATCAATAAAACATCTTCCGGTAAATCGGCCATCTCATCAATATAAAGGGTGCCTGTCTGTGAGGTTTCAACATATTTTTTTACCTGTACCAGTAAATCTGCAGTAGTAATATTATTGGCAAAATTCCTGGTTTTAAAAACTACAAAAGGTTTATCTGCCCTGTTGCTTCTTCTGTGAATTTCTCTTGCGATAGCTTCCTTACCCGTTCCTTTTTCTCCATGAATTATTACACTGTAGTTTGTAGGCGCAATTAAATTTATCTTTTTTAAAAGATTTAAAGAAAATCCCGAATCTCCAAAAACTATTTCTTCTAAATTATTTGTCTCTTCCTGGCAAATAGTTTTAATGAAAGGTTCATGAACCAAATCTTTATCCAGAATTTTTTGGATGCATAATGTTACCTCTTCTGGTAACAGCGGTTTGGTAATATAATCCAACGCACCAGAACTCATAGCTTTAGAGGATGTTTTAATGTCATCGAACGCAGTAATAAATACAAACGGGATCTCCGGGGAATTATCCTTTACAATATTCATTAAACTGATACCATCCATGTCCTGCAACCTAATGTCACAAACCACCAGATCTGGCGGATTGTATTGAATAAAGCTTAATGCCTCCTTGCTGCTGTGTGCTTCTGTTACCTTAAAACCCTTTCTGGTTAAATATAAATTTAAAAGGAGACAAAGGTCTATGTCATCGTCTACAATCAACAATTTTTTCATATAAGTAGATTTATAACAATGAATCAATTTATTAACAGATATTAATTTTAGCTAATGCCACATACATAGTTCCCAAAATTTATACCGTTTGTTGTGTTAAGGAAGAAAAAAATATAGGAAGACAACAGGAAAATTCTATTTATTGGTGGTGCATTGTTTTAACAACAAGGTTTTATGAAGAAAACAGTTTTAGGAAGAATTAAGACAGAAAAATTTTTGACAGTGTTTTATATATTTTAACTAGCACAAAAATAGTATCAGGGTTAGGTGTGGGGAGATATTTCCTCAAAAAGAGACCGGGTTAAAATCAGTCCATAAATTAGCAAAGAAGGATTTTTTCTATTTTAATTACATCAAAAAAAAATATAAACGCTTTCGATGAATTTAAAAAGAAAGTTCCCGATACATAAAAGTGAATAAAAAAAATCGAATTATTGTACCGGTGAATGAAATGTAAAAAGGCATCAGAAGAAATATGTTGCTGATTTACAAAATAATACACTTATCCTTCTTTCATCCGTAGCATATAGCTTAATACCGCCTTAATTTCTCCGTAAGAGTAAGCCTCGCCAAGCAATTGTTTTACAGGTCCGCTTTCAATAAGATTGCCATTTTTATTTACTGCATTTATAATGGGTTGCATTTTTTCTTTTGGCACTATTTCAACTACATCAACTTGGCCTGTAAACACAAAATGAGCCAAATGTCCTTCAATAGTACCAACCGATAAATTTCTTAAAACAGCAATTTCAGCAACAGTTTTGCCTTGTTTAAATAATTGCAGACTGGCCATTTTAGTATCTGTTGTTTTTCCGTCAGTGGTAGATTTTCTTTGCCTTTTAGGTATTTTGGAATTAATTTTTGTAGCTAGTTCATTGGCTACACAATAATCAAGAATAGCATCTAAAAACGAGTTGCCGTATTTGGCCAGTTTAATATCACCAAAGCCTGAAATCTTTGCCAGGTCTGTGTTGGTGAGTGGCAGATAGGTTGCCAACTCTACCAACGTAGCATCAGAAAATATTTGAAAGGCAGGCACATTTTCTTCATTGGCAAGTTGGTATCTGGTGGTTTTTAAAATTCTCAGCAAATCCTCGTGCACGTGTTCTTGTATTGCATATTGCTGCTGGGCAGGCTGGATAGTTGTTGATGCAGTTTTTGTAAGCATCACCGTTAATTCAGCTTTTAAAATCTGCATACTTTTTTCATTCAGTTGAAGTACAGGGTACTCTCCGTCGCTTTGCTGCAGGTATTGCAATTGTAGCAACTCTTTGGCAATTGCTTTCCAGCGTTCTTTGGAAATATCTTTGCCAATACTGTATGTTTTTAATGTTTGATGTTCGGGTTTGCAAGTGCTGCTTCCCCTTAAGAAATCAATTACATAATTAAGGCCAAATCGTTGGTTAAGGCGGCTTACGGCGCTCAATAATTTTTGTGCTTCAATTGTATGATCCGTTTTTTCTTTTTCGCTAAGGCAGGTATCGCAATTGCCACAGTAGTCTGGTGCGGCTTCATCAAAATAATTCAGCAAATATTTACGCCTGCACATAGCTGTTTCACACAACGCAGCCATTTGGTCCAGCTTCTTTAGCATAATGTTGCTTTGAGCCAGGTTGCCATCTATTTTGGCAAAGCTTTTTAATTTAAAAACATCGGCATTGCTGTAAAATAAAATGGCCTCGCTGGGTAACCCATCTCTGCCAGCCCTGCCTGTTTCCTGGTAGTAACCTTCAATGTTTTTTGGCAGATCTGCATGTACCACATACCGCACATTACTTTTGTTGATGCCCATACCAAATGCAATGGTGGCTACAATTATTTTAAGGTCATCTCTTAAAAATTGTTCCTGTCGTTTCTCTCTTAGATTTCTTTCCAAACCGGCATGATAGGCCGCTGCATCAAAGCCTTGCTGTTGCAGCTTCTCAGCAAGCGATTCTGTGCTTGCCCTGCTAAGACAATAGATGATTCCACTATCCTCTTTATGCTGTTTTATGTATTGAATCAACGCCTCAAAATGATTTTTTTTAGGCTGTATAAAATAGCTGATGTTAGGCCGGTTAAAAGAGTTTTCAAATACCGAATAGCTAACCAGTGCAAGCTTGTCAATAATGTCTTTTTTGGTAAGTTTATCGGCAGTGGCAGTTAAAGCAATTAAGGGCACCAACGGGAACTCTTTTTTCAGTTGACCAAGTTCCACATATTCTGGTCTAAAATCATGCCCCCAATGGCTGATGCAATGTGCTTCATCTATGGCGAACAATGATACATTTATTTGTTTTAAAAAAGAAAACATACCGTTGGGGCCAATCAGCCTTTCAGGTGCTACATATAATAATTTTAATTCGTTGTCTTTTATTTGTTGTGTGATGGTTGCCTGTTCAAAACTGCTTTGGGTTGAGTTTAAAAATGCAGCAGCTACGCCACTAAGTCTCAATGCATCTACCTGGTCTTTCATTAATGCAATAAGCGGAGACACTACAACCGTTAACCCATCGAGGGCTAAGGCAGGCACCTGGTAACACAAAGATTTGCCACCACCGGTTGGCATTAATACAACCGAATCTTTTTTTGCCAGCACATTTTCTATTACATCCTGCTGGTTGAGGCGAAATGCTTTATATCCAAAATGATGTTGGAGTATTTCGTGAATATTTTTCATTTGCGGATTGTAAATAATTTTGAATTAGCAATATAGAAATTAGATTGAGCTAATTGTAGCAAATATGCCAAATAAATATTTATTCTTTTAAAACGGAGACTGGATAAGTGTTTCCGACAAGTTGGTTTCCTGTTTAAAATATATTTGGAAATGTAGGAAATGGGTTTATATCTTTGCAACAGTTCTTTAAACCCCGGATTCAATCGGGACACTTATCAAGAAAGGCAGAGGGTAATGGCCCGATGAAGCCTTGACAACCTACTCTTTTATTCCGCTAAGGGTCAAAAGGGAAAGGTGCCAATTCCAGCTCGATTAATATCGGGAGAGATAAGACAGATTAAAAGCTTAAAAATATTTTTCGAACAATATTCAAAGCCCATCTGATTTATCGGATGGGCTTTTTTTGTGCCTTTAATTGTATAAAATGAGGAATATTAATTGGGACTACTGATGCAGAAGTGGATTGTTTTTTTAAATGATTTTGGTCAAATAAACATAGGTCTACTAAATTTGTAGAGTAGCAAAATATAAAGTTTACTGGTATAAATATTTAAGAAATGGATATTGAAGTATATGGTAGTTCTTACACTGGTATGTGGTAGGTTATCATTTATTATTCTTGTTCGTTTCCTCTAATCATATTCATCAAACATTAAAAACAAAAAAACAGTTTTATGAGCAATTTACAATTTGAAACGTTACAGTTACATGCAGGGCAAAGTATAGACCCTACAACTAACAGCCGGGCAGTGCCCCTTTACCAAACAACTTCTTTTGGTTTCAACAATGCTGCACATGCGGCTAACCTTTTTGGTTTAAAAGAATTTGGCAATATTTATACCCGTATTATGAATCCAACTTCGGATGTGTTTGAAAAGCGCATTGCAGCGTTGGAGGGTGGTGTAGCAGCTTTGGCCACCGCATCCGGATTGGCGGCACAGTTTATTGCACTCAACAATATTTTACAGGCAGGTGATAACTTCATCAGTACATCCTTTTTATACGGTGGTACTTACAACCAGTTTAAAGTAGCATTTAAGCGCCTGGGTGTTGATGTAAGGTTTGGCAATGGCGATGACGTGGAGAGTTTTGTACCGCTAATTGATAAAAATACCAAGGCGATATTTTTGGAAACCATTGGTAACCCACGCCTGAATATACCAGACTTTAAAAAGTTTGCAGACCTGGCAAAAGAATATGATTTACCATTGATAGTTGATAATACGTTTGGCGCCGGAGGTTATCTTTTCCGCCCACTGGAGCATGGTGCAAATGTTGTAGTAGAAAGCGCTACCAAATGGATTGGTGGACATGGTACCAGCATTGGTGGAGTAATTGTAGATGGCGGTAATTATGATTGGGGTAATGGTAAATTCCCTCAATTTTCTGAGCCAAGTGAAGGGTATCACGGATTAAAATTTGCTGAAATTTTTGGCGTAAATAATCCCTTGGGTATGCCCAATATTGCTTTCATCATCCGTGCAAGGGTAGAGGGTTTAAGAGATTTCGGCAGCAGCCAGAGTCCGTTTAATTCTTTTCTATTGTTGCAGGGCTTAGAGACTTTGTCGTTAAGAATGGAACGCCACGTTGCAAATACGCAGGTGTTGGCAGAATGGCTGGAACAACACCCGCAAGTAGAATTTGTATGGTACCCGGGATTAAAGAGTAGTCCATATAATGAGTTATCAAAAAAGTACCTGTTAAAAGGAGCTGGTGGCGTACTTAATTTTGGTGTAAAAGGCACCAAAGAAAATGCAAGCAAATTTATCGACAGTTTAGAATTAGTTAGTCATCTGGCAAATGTGGGCGATGCTAAAACTTTGGCAATTCATCCTGCATCTACTACCCACGAGCAGCTGAGTGAGGCAGAACAACTAGCGGGTGGTGTGCTTCCCAATCAAATCAGAATCAGTGTAGGTATTGAACACATTGATGATATTAAGGCAGATTTTGAACAGGCTTTTGCAAAAGTATTTGCAACAGAATTGGTGTAATATATCATTTTTTAGCCGGGTTAACTTTTTAGTTAATCCGGTTTTTCATATCCAATAAACAAACAAAACTGTACTCATATTTTAAAACTGTAAAATCTACTGTGCATATTTTTAAATACCAGCAAGCTTTTATATTAGAGTCGGGAAATACCATTCCTGGGTATCATTTAGGCTATACTACACTTGGAGAGCTAAATGCTGCAAAAGATAATGTCGTGTGGGTTTTTCATGCCCTCACTGCCAACAGCAATCCTGCGGAATGGTGGGATGGTTTGGTAGGAGAAGGAAAGTTGTTTAATCCACAACAACATTTTATTGTATGCGTAAATATGCCGGGTAGTTGCTATGGAAGTATTCATCCGCTGGACATAGATGACACAACTAGTGAACCCTTTTATCATCAGTTTCCGTTGTTTACAACAAGAGATATGGTAAGGGCATATCAACCATTAAAAGACCATTTGGGTATCCATAAAATTTTCGTTGGTTTAGGCGGATCAATGGGTGGACAACAGTTACTTGAATGGGCAATTGAAGAGCCGGAATTGTTTGAATATATTATTCCCATTGCAACCAATGCGGTGTTATCGCCCTGGGCGATTGCCTTTAACGCATCGCAACGCATGTGCATAGAAGCTGATGTTACCTGGAATAATAAACATGAACTTGCAGGTATCAACGGCATGAAAGTAGCGAGGAGTGTGGCGTTGCTTTCGTATCGCAATTACGAAACGTATCTCACAGCACAATCCGAAAAAGATAATACTGCCATCGATGGGTTTAGAAGTGACTCTTACCAGCGGTACCAGGGCGAAAAACTGGCCAAACGATTTAATGCATTTAGTTATTATTTTTTAAGTAAGAGCATGGATTCACATAATCTTGGCCGTGGCAGAGATTCGGTTACCAATGCATTGCAAAGCATCCGTTCTACTACGCTGGTT
>JBBQEA010000103.1:0-17320 GCA_038320245.1 Chitinophagales bacterium
TATCTTTCCCTCGGTCATCGTATCGCTCAACAGCGGCATGCGTATCACTTCTGCCATAATAATATAGTTTCTTGATTTTTAATTGAAAGCCGAAATTAATGCAAAAAAGATAAATACAACCGATTTTATACAGGCTTCATTGGCTTATTCCAGGTCTAATTTTAGCCGGTCCTTTAATTCTTTTACCATCGGGTATTCTTCTATCATCTTAAAATATTGTTGTTTCCTGGTTAAAGGTTTTTCTGTCGGTTCTTCTTCCGTTGTGCTTTCCTGTACCAAAACCTGGTAGGTTAGCAGGCGATTGCTAAAATAAGTTTGAAGATGTTCTATCAAGGCAGGCCGCTCCAGTTCTATAAAACCCTTGTGTATTTCACCTAACGTGGTAATTTCTACGGTGTTGGCATCCAATACTTTCAGCAATGCTGCCCTAAAATTTGTTACTGCAGAATGTTTGCTTTTGTCTCTTAGTTGCTGCACAAATAAACCCCATGCGGCATGCAGTTCCTCTTCGGTTAATGGTCTGGCTGGTTCTTCACCTGCTTTATTTTGGTTTGCAATTTTTTGCCGGATATTTTTTAGGGAACCTAATGAGCTGGGACTGGATGTTGACGTCTGGCTGTTAGCCGCAACCGGTTGTGGGTTGCTTCTTACGATGTTTACATCTGGTTCCTCAATTATCAATTTTGCTTCGGACAATTGAAGGTTATTGGCCGATTGAACCTTATCAGCATAATTTGCTACCTGTCCGCCTGTATTTACAGGTTTTGGTTCCGCACCTGCAATTCTTTTAATGGGTAATGCTTTAAAGGCTACCGTTTTTACTGAATCAAGGAGTTTTTTTTTATTTAGAACGCCTTCATTGCCGGTTAGTTCCAATGCCTGCGTCAGGTAGCAAAGTTTAATAATGGTGAGCTCTACATGCAGGCGTTTATTGCGTGCCTGTTTAAAATTTATTTCTGCCTCATTTAAAACATTGAGTGCGCTGATGATATAAGCAACATTTGTTTTTTGTGCTGCCTGCACATACAATGGCTTAAAGTCTTCTGCTACTTCGAGTAACATGGCTACCCTTGCATCTTTACTTACCAGCAGGTTGCGTAAAAATTCTGCAAGTCCATTTAGCACTGTATCTCCTTCAAATCCTTTGCTGTTTATTTCATCGTACATCAGCAGGGCACTGCTTAAATCCTGCGACTGTAAAAAATCCAGCAGTTTAAAATAATAGGCTTCATCTAAAATGTTCAGATGCTCCAGCGTATTTTGGTAAGTAACGGCCCCATTGGTAAAGCTTACAATTTTATCGAGGATACTCAACGAATCCCTCATGCATCCTTCGCTTTTTTGGGCAATTACATGCAGGGCTGTTTTTTCTGCTTTGATGCCTTCCTTATCACAGATTTCCTGCAGGTGAACTACCGTATCGTTGTTGGTGATGCGTTTAAAATCGAATATCTGGCAACGGCTTAAAATCGTTGGAAGAATCTTGTGCTTTTCTGTAGTGGCTAAAATAAAGATGGCATAAGGCGGTGGCTCTTCCAATGTTTTTAAAAATGCATTGAAGGCAGATGTGGTGAGCATGTGTACCTCGTCTATCACATACACTTTATATTTTCCGGCCTGCGGCCCAAACCTAACGGTGTCAAGAATTCCTTCTCTTAAATCTTCTACTTTATTGTTGCTGGCTCCATCCAGTTCAAAATAATTTAAGGAAGCGCCTGCATCAAAAGATACGCAGCTGTTACAGACATTGCATGCTTCTCCTTCTTTGGTTTGATTTTCGCAGTTGATGGTTTTGGCCAATATCCTGGCGCAGGTAGTTTTACCAACACCTCTTGGTCCACAAAACAGGAAGGCATGCGCCAGCTGGTTATTTTTAATGGCATTTTTTAAAGTAGTGGTAATATGCGACTGCCCAACTACTGTTGAAAAGTTCTGGGGCCTGTATTTTCTTGCTGATACTACAAAGTTTTCCATGAGGCTGCAATTTACAGTTATTTAAGATTTTTTAGAGGGGGATTTCTCCACGTTTCATATTGTCGTAGTATCGAGTGGTTACCTGGTTTTGCCGTTAAGGCGTTGAGACGTTTTTATTTCGTTTATACCTCCATTACCAAATGCCTTTACGACAATTCACTATTTCTTCACATCCAAAATAAATGGCGATATATGATTTCTATCGGATTTGGAACACGCCCGATTCAATAATCTTTTCAAAATTTAATTAGTATCAACTTTATTAACCTTGTTAACTTTACTAACCATATCAACTTTATCAACCCCATCAACCAAACTACCCAACCACCGGGTGCCGCTTAAACTCTTTCGTTCGGTCAAATAAATATCGGTAGGTAGCCAGGTTACGGCTTCTGTAAGTATCGCCAAAGTTTTCTGCTACGTTGATCATTTTGGGGTTAAAGTCGCCAATCCATTGCATTTCATACTCAGTATAAGGTTGAGAAGGGACTTGTACAATTTTTTGGGACTCACCTATCAGGTAGGCATCCAATCCTTTGCCCTGCCATTCGGGTACTATGCCAAATACGAGACCGGTAAATTTTTTGGTTGGTTTAAATTGTTTCAGGAAAAGGAAATATAATTTTTGCAACAACCCGAATTGTCCATTCATATATTTAAAGTACTGGTTAAGATCGGGCAGGTTCAGGAATATTCCGATGGGGGCATTTTTGTGGTAGGCAAAATAAACGATGCGTTCATCTATTACCGGCTTCATTTTTTTAAACAGCAGGTTGGTTTGCTCCACACTCATTTGTTTTAGTCCACCATGACCAGCCCATGCTTTGTTGTAAACAGTGGTAAAATCTGCTGCAAATTTTTCCAGTTGATTTTTTTTGATGGTTGAAAAACTAAAATCCGGATCTGCAGCCAGCGCAGCATGTCGTTCAAAAATTTTGGGTGAGAGCGCTTTTTGTGGATCTATTCCAAAACAAATTTGATTAAAAAAAAGTTGAAAGCCATAATTTTCAAAGAGCGTAACATAGTACGGCGGATTGTAGTTCATGCAATAGAGGGGTTCACTAAATCCTTCTGTTAATAGTCCCCACCATTTATCTCTTTCCCCAAAATTTATGGGACCATCCATGGCCTCCATTTCCTTTTGCTGCAGCCAGTCTTTTGCTGTATTGAATAACAAATCCGCAGCTTCCTGTAGGTTGATGCATTCAAAAAATCCGATGCCACCAACTGCAACATCATCGCCTTTGTTTTTATATTTTTTGTTTATAAATGCAGCAATGCGGCCAATGATTTCTCCCTTGTTATCTTGCAAAATCCACCGTACTGCTTCGCCAAAACGAAAGGCTTTGTTTTTGCCGGAATCAAAAACTTCATCAATATCCTTATCCAGCGGACGAATCCAATGGGCATCATTTTTATATAAATCTACTGCCACCTGCAAAAATTGTTTGCTGGTAGCTTTATCATTTACGGGTATTATTTGCATAGCTTATGTTGAAATGGCAAATGTACTTGTAAAGGATGAAAGGAGATTTGCTGCTTAATGAGAAAAAAATGGGTGTGGGAGGGAAGTTATTTGAGGGGGTTACCCCCATCCCCTAAAGGGGAGTTATTTGACGTGTCTAATGCTATCATAGCTATTTATACATCAATACATCAATACAACATACATCGTAGATCATACATCTCAAATTTTTATTTTGAAACGGGTGTAATGCTTTGCCCCTATTTTATCAACCGGAAATTTATTGGGTAGCGGTACATTTTATTTTCATTTGCTTTGATGGTTGCAATAATTACCAGCACCAGGTTGGCAATTGATAATAGCCAGATTAACAAAAAGCCAATCAACACCAGCATGAGCACAAATGAAATCATGTACAAAATGAACATGGTAATCTGGAAATTCAATGATTCTTTTGCATGTTCGGAGACAAATGGTGATTCATCTTTTTTAAGTAAATAAATAACCAAAGGCGCAATAAATGAAGAAACAATGGTGAGAATATGTGCAAGAATGGCTAATGTCCTTTCATCTGATGTTGGTGTGACGGCAGGAGTGAAGTCATCTCCCAATAAATTTTTTGTATCCATGGTTATGATGTTTTAGGTGCTATGAAGATAAAAATATTTTTCACCAAATACTAATGTTGATTGGGGAATATATTTTTGATTTTTATGTTCACCTATTTTCCTTTACCTGCAAATTAGTAAACAGCAGTGCCATGCAAAGGCATATTCACTTTTTATAAATCATACAAAGAAATTTTCTTCTTCAAAAAAGAATCTAATCTGCACTGTTACTAACAAACGCAATTCGTTTACTATCCGGGCTCCAGGAAGGTGTGTTGATAGTGCCCTGCCCGCCATACAAATATGCAATTACTTTTGGCGCACCGCCACTTACCGGCATCAATCGCAGCATCACTCTTTTATAAAACGGATGGTCATCGGGAGCAACGGTTGGTTGAAAGGAAAGAATGGTCATCCACTTTCCATCAGGCGAAATATGTGCAAACCAATTATTGTATTCATCAAAAGTTATTTGCTCCTGACTGCTGCCATCGGGTTTCATTCGCCATATTTGCATCGTTCCCGTTTGTGTGGAATTGTAGTAAATAAATTTCCCATCAGGCGAAAATTCTGGTCCGTCTGCCAACCCTTGTTTATTAAAAGTTAATTGTACTTCGGGCCCGCCTGCAATTGATTTTTTATAGATATTATAAGCAGCACTGTTGCTTAACCGTTGTGCTGTGTAAACCACTTCTTTTCCATTCGGGTTCCATCCGTGTAAATAAGAAGGAGTACTGTCTGTAACTATTTTTGGCTCACCACCGGTTATGGACAAATAATAAATAGTAGAACCACCGCCTGGCAATCCTTGCCGGTGAGATGAAATAGCCAGCCATTTGCCATCGAAAGAAATTACATGATCATTGTTGTTGTTGTTGGCAGCTCCGGTATTTAATTTTTCGGGTTTGCCACCCTCTATTGGAATGGTATAAATAGAACCACCCTGGTTGAATAATAATTTTTTTCCATCAACCATCCAGTTGGGGGCTTCAAACCTACCGGAGTCCTCATGGATAATTGTTCGTTTACCATCAAATACATTCATAATCTCCAACCTGCTTCCTAAAATTCCATCCTTATATCCATTGTAGTTATCCTGCACTGTTTTTTCTATTCTTACATTCCATGCCATTCCGGTTTCCGCTGTTTCTGCATTGTGACTGCAAACGAATAAGCCACCCAAAACTTCATCGGGCATATCAATCATATCAGTTCTGCCAACTTCCTGCAAGGGCTCGCCGGCGTTAGCTATCCGCATGATGAACATTTTACCAATGCGTTCGAGTTGTATTATTTCTGCATTCTTTTTAATAGCAAATATTTCGTCCTCCGGATCTCTCATATATGCTCCACGCAATCTGCGCCATTGCAAAACTGTTAATCCATCGCCATGCAAAACGGCACTCATATGTACCGCATCTTCCTGCACACCCGCTCTTATCATCCAGCCAATTTTACGATGTGGATCTTTGCCTTCGCCAAGTAATTTCACATTGGCAGTTAAAATAAAATCGCCTTTTAATTTGTTATAGGCATACTGAAATTCATCCCTGTTAAACCAAATATTGTAGCCACCGCCTTTAAGGGTGTAGGCTTGTGCGCCTGCGTCATACGCTACAGTTCCTTTAATTTTTGGACTACCAATATCGGTATGGTTGTTAAAAATTCCGACAGGATTTGTTTGTGCCATTGCTAAACAGGAATAAGAAATCAATAGAAGGAATAATTTTAATTTCATAGCAAGTAGTTTTAGATTCTGAATAAGTATTTTACAATAACAAAAAACCAAAGCAGCAGCATTTTTCAATTATTCCTTTAATTCACTCCTTTAGGGGATGGGGGTTACAATACTTTATTCTTCAATAAATCGATCGCATGATTTGCTGCCCTTGCAGTTAATGCCATGTAAGTAAGCGATGGGTTTTGGGTAGAGGTTGACGTCATACAAGCACCATCTGTTACAAATACATTTTTACAAGTGTGCAACTGATTCCATTCATTTAATAAAGATGTTTTTGGATCTTTACCCATGCGTACGCCACCCATCTCATGTATATCTAATCCTGGAGCCTGTTTGCTGTCGTTTGTTTTAATATCTGTGAATCCTGCTTTACTATACATCTCCGTCATTTGTTCAAAAAAATCCTTGATCATCTTCTCATCATTATCATCATAGTCGATGGAGATTTTTAACAGCGGTATGCCCCACTCATCTTTTTTCTCCTTATCAAGGGTTACATAATTTGTTTCCTTGGGAATGGTTTCACCCATACATTGAGATCCAATATGCCATGGGCCCAACTTTGATCCGGCCATTAAATTATTTTTAAGCTCATCGCCAAATCCATCTTTGTTTGTGTTGGATGAACGGCCGGCACTAAAGGTAGCTGCGTATCCTCTTAAAAAATCAGTGTCCTGTTTTCGAACATTTCTAAAGCGGGGTATATAGGCGCTAGTGGCACGGCCGTTTTCAGTGGTGGAGTCCAACATGCCATCATACTTTGCATTAATACTTGCCCGATAATGATGAAAGGCAACATATTTTCCCAGCAAGCCATTGTCATTTCCCAGTCCGTTTGGAAAGCGTTTGGAAGTTGAGTTCAATAAAATTAAATTGGTATTAATTGCGCCTGCATTTACAAATATTACGGGTGCAAAATAATCAGTTGATTTTTTTGTGATGGCATCAATAACCCTTACACCGGTTGCCTTACCTTTTATTTCATCATAAATAATGGAATGTACTACAGCGTTGGTTTGTAAGGTAAGGTTACCGGTTTTTGCAGCCCATGGAATGGTGGTAGAATTTGAATTGTAATATCCACCAAAAGGACATCCACGCTGGCATAAATTTCTTGCCTGGCATTGCCCCCTGCCTTGCTCCAAATGTATCGGTTTCGGTTCAGTTAAATGAGCACAACGGGCATAAATTACATGGCGTTGGTCATAATTTTTTGCAACAGTTTTTTTAAAATGATTCTCTACGCAGGTTAGTTCCCATGCTGGTAAAAATTCACCGTCGGGTAATTCATCCAACCCGTCTTTATTTCCGCTGATGCCGGCAAATTTTTCTACATAGCTGTACCAGGAGGCAAGGTCTTTGTATCGGATTGGCCAGTCAACAGCAAAACCATCTCTTGCCGGACCTTCAAAATCAAAGTCGCTCCAGCGCTGCGTTTGCCTCGCCCACATGATACTTTTGCCACCTACCTGGTAACCACGTATCCAGTCGAAAGGCTTTTCCTGGATATAAGGATGCTCCGTATCTTTTACAAAAAAATGCATGGCATCTTCTTTAAATGCATAGCAACGGGTAACTACCGGATTGTCTTTTGCAATGGCATACGGAATTTGTCCCCGGTGTTTAAACTCCCAGGGAAGCATATTGGTGGTGGGATAATCCTTTAAATGTTTTACATCCCTGCCACGTTCCAGCAGTAAGGTCTTTAATCCTTTTTCACAAAATTCTTTGGCAGCCCAGCCACCACTCATTCCGCTGCCAATTACAATGGCATCAAAACTGTTATTAGTATCACCCATAATAAGTATTGAATTATTTTTTAAAATTTAAGTCTGCTTCACCGGCACACAACCTTTGAAGTTACTGCCGGGTACCATTTTGTATTTTGTAACATCCATAAGATATTCTTTGGAAGACATAAAAGCCTGCAACGTGTATCCTTTGGTGGTTGAATAAAACTGTGCTACGTTTTCAGGGATATCTTTTTTTGATTCTATTGCTGTGAGTAATTGTTTTTGAATAGCAGGCGTGCAGTCTACAAAGGATTTACCATACTTGTCTTTTGAGAACTTATCAAATTGTACCAGGCCATCTTTAAATAATTGTTGTTTATCCGGCGGGTTACAATCATCTACCATGGTAAGCATAAATTCAGTGGCATTTACATCTTTTGCACCAATAAATTTTGTTTTGGGAATAAGCAAATCGGTCAGTTGCATCAGCAGTTTTTCTTCTGCGCCTGTTAGCGAAATATTTTTTAAAGGAATAGTTGCATTTTGCTGACCGCAGGAAGGTAAAAGTATTACGCCTGCTGATATCAAAACAAAATTGTAAATGGCTTCTCTTCTTTTCATATTGTTGTTGTAGATATTGAATGTATTAATTGGATTTTATTTTAACGCTTTGCCTTTTTTTGATTGATAAAATATAAAAATTTCTATCCTTTTAGTTTTTTAAGATAAGCCATATTTTGTTGCATGCTTTCCAACGGCGTGCTGGCATATTCTTCCTGCTCAATAAAAAAGTATTCCATTCCTGATTGTTTGGCATTGTCAAACATTTGCTGAATGTTTAGTCCGCCTTTACCAAATTCTGTACTGTGTTTTTTTACCAGGTCCATATCTTTCAGGTGCCATAATTTAAACCTGCCGGGATATTTACTAAAATAATCAAGCGGATTAAAGCCAGCCACTACCACCCAGCCAAGGTCCATTTCCATACATACAAATTCAGGATCGGTTTCTTCCAGCATCACATCATACAATACTTTCCCGTTGTCCTTTTCAAATTCAACATCGTGATTGTGATACCCGAATTTAATATTTAGTTTTTTACATTGCTCTCCTGCTTTATTAAATTGCTTCGATACTTTTTTATAGTTTTCAATAGTTTGTCCTTGCGTTGGCATGGAAGAACAGATGAGATATTCCTGTCCGGAGGCTACGGCTTCACTCATCGTTTGGTCCCATTTATCATCAAGATGAATATGACCGCTGCGCAATGACATGCCCAGACTTTTGCAGCTGTCTTTCATTTCTTTCGGAGTAAGTCCGTAGTAATTCCCTTTCGCACTCCCTGCCGATTCAATTTGTTTAATACCCAATGCAGCCAGTTGTTTTAACGTACCTGCAGCATCTGCCAGCATTTCGTTTCGTACGGTATATAATTGTATGCCGGGGTTGTTGATTTTACTAACCGATGCAGCACAGGAGGGTAATATCATTGAGCCAATTGCCAGGCTACCGGAGCTGATTAAAAAATCTCGTCTTGTTTGCATATTGTGGTTTTTTGTAGATGTAAAAATCAGTAATTATTTTTTTAGGAATAAAAAAAATTGTAACCAAACTGATCAACTCTTTTTTTTATTGAGTTGGATTTGATCAGACAAACCAACTTTAAATTCTTCTTATTATTTCTTTATCAACCAGCCATTATCTGCCAGCCAGTCAGCCATGCGTTGTGGCCAGTTTTTTAAACCGATAATGGTTGACCTTGTTCCCATATTAAATGCATGATTGCCTTGAGCATACAAATGCAATTCAACGGGCACTTTTGCCTGGCGATGCAACTGTACTAATTTTAGCAGTGGTTCCGAACAACATTCATCTTCATTGGCAGCGAGTAAAAATGTGGACGGTGCAGCAACCGGCATTTTTTCCGGAACTGCTAAAGGCCCGGGGTAAATCAATATTTGAAATGCCGGCCTTGCACTCAACAAATCAATTGCATCGGGCTTTGTAAAATATTGGTCGCTGTAATGATACGACACCCAGCCTGCAACTTCGCCTCCGGCAGAAAACCCCATGACACCAATTCTGCCTGTATCAACCCCATATTCATTTGCCATACTCCGCACCAGGCGCATAGCCCTAAAAATATCCTGCCGGGGATGCTGGTCTGTATAGGGTGAATTATCTTCACGAAATAAGCGGTATTTTAAAACAAAAGCGGCTACTCCGATGCTGTTTAAATAAAGTGCGGCTTCTTTTCCCTCCGCATTAAAAACAAGATTGCGATGACCACCACCGGGACAAATAACTACCGCAGCGCCGGTAGCTTTTTCTTTTGCCGGAAGATAAATAGTAAGTGACGGATTGTGTACATTTTTAACCCACCAGTCTTTGGCTTGTTCGGGCTCATCTTTTCTTTGCTCAAAACCAGGTGCACCATTTTTCCATAAATGAATCTGCATGGAACTATCCTGTGCTAAAAGTAGTTTTGGTCCGCTTAACGCAATTAGTACAAGGGCAAACTGTAAAACTTTACATGTCATTTTATTCATTTTTAATTAAGCAAGCAGATGGTATTACTGAATGTTGGGACTATCAAATACAATGGTATAAAAGGAAAGCATCATTTTAAAGTAATAGTAAGCTGTAAGCTACAAATTTTAAAGATGGTAAAGGTTATCAGTTTGTAAAGTGAAATGAATGGCTAAAATAGTATCAGCTTTTATATACAATGCTTTTCATCAGCAAAAGTTTTAATGACTATCTGCAATTAGGAGCTAAGAGGCGTAGCCTTGGTTAATATTGTAATCCCGCCTGGGGCGGGAGGTTTCAACCCCCGCCTGTACGGGCAGGCGTTGATGAAATAACAGATAGTCTAATAAGAGCCGTAGGTTCGGCCCATCTAAAAATGACACACCAATTTATTAAAAAAATGTAATTGTATTTAGCGTCACAAGCATATGAGCCGAGCCTACGGCTCTCAGATAGTTGGTGTCTTAAAGCACAACGGATTAAAATCAGTTGTTACAAAACAGAAGCGAGCCTACAGCTCTACAATTTTCTTTTGTGGAACTTGTACCTAATAGCGGATAGTTATTCTAAGTTTTTCATTAGGAATAAATTTTATAAGAAAAATTGCCATCAATCAAGTGCAATAATTGATCGGTGACATTTAATACCTGCGGTTGAATTATTTTTTCCCAATATTTAAACGCCTTCAACCAAAATCATGTTGGTGTTTGCCGTTCGTTGCCGGATAGCTTTGGCTGTGGCATATGCTGCAGATGCCCACCAGGTTTTGGCCCGTTCGGTTGTGGGGAATTCGAGCACTATAATTCTGCCATGATGCCAATCTCCTTCCAATGTTTCTGTTGCGCCACCCCGTACAATAAAGCGGCCACCGTAGGCTGTAATAGAATCAGGCGTTAGCAATTTATAAGCTTCATATTCTTCCGGGTTGGTGATGGTAACATCAACGATAATGTAGGCAGGCATTGTTGTATTGGTTAAATGGTGAGGTAGTAAAATTAATGATTGATCCAGTCTTTTTTTTCAATTGTATAAATCAGGTTGCTTTTTACCGGCTCTCCAAAATAAGCTACTTCCAGTTCGCCAGATTTTTTAGCACCTAGCTTTTCCATAGCTTTCTGTGAGCGTGTATTGCTGGCACCTACATGAAAGAAAACGGTATCCACAAATTGAAAAGCATGCTGTAGCATAAGCGATTTTAATGCAGGGTTGTATTTGCCACCCCAATGACTCTTTGCAATAAATGTGTAGCCAATTAAGATGCTTTTTTCCAATTCGTTAAAATCATAAAACCGGCTGCTACCGATTATTTGGCCAGTGTTACTATCGCTGATTAAGAATGCACCACCAGATTCCATGGCTCCTTTAAAATAATTTTCAAACTCCGCCCGCTGGTACCTGTTTTTATTGGGATGCTGTTCCCATATAAGCGGATCGCTTGCTACAGCAAACAATATTTTAAAATCATCAATGGTTAATGGCTGGATTTTTACAAACGCATTTTGGATGGTTGGTTGAAGATTGAAAGTCATTAAGGGTGTTATTTTGTTTAGGTTAAAATTAGGGAAGATTTCGTGGAAAAGGAGCCGAACTCTTTAAAATGAAATTGTAAGCGTAAATAAAATTTCGCCTTAAATTGTGATAGTTAATATGTTTTAAATATGCAGCATCCAATAATAAAAGTAGTCAGCCAATCGGTTGCTTTGTTACCGGAAGAGGAAGTGTTTATCGTTTCTTACTTTACAAAACAGCAGTACAAAAGAAATGAAATGCTGATGCAGGAAGGAGAAATGGCACAGCGTGTTTTCTTTGTAGCGCAAGGTGGACTTCAACAGTTTTATGTGGATGATAATGGTGTAGAACACACTTGCAATTTCATTTTCGAAAATGAGTTTATTACTGACCTGGAAAGCTTTTCTAAGAAAATAGCCGCCACTGCCAGCATTAAAGCAATTGAGCCAACTATATGCTACAACATTACCTGTGCCAATTTGATGGAACTGATTGAAGCATCGCCGGCTACCAAAGAATTCCTTAGGATTTTAGTTGAGAACATAGCTGCTGAGGGTATTAGAAGAACAAGAGCTTTTCAGTCAGCTTCGCCGGAAAAAAGTTTTCTTGAATTGCTGGAAAAGCGACCTGATATTTTTCAACGGGTACCACAGCGTTACATTGCACAATACCTTGGCATTGCCCCCGAAAGCCTCAGCCGTATTAAAAAAAGATTGTTGGTTCAGGCAAAATCTTAACCGGGGTTATTGTTTATGGAATCGGCTCGATTTAGTTTTGTATAAAAATAACAATTATGCAGACAATATTAGGATCCGGTGGAGCAATAGGCTCACTGCTGGCAAAAGATTTATTGAAGTACACAGATAAGGTTCGCCTGGTGGCAAGAAATCCACAAAAAGTTAATGATTCAGATGAGCTTTTTAAAGCTGATTTAACCAATGCCGGCGAGGTTTTAAAATCGGTAGAAGGATCAGATGTTGTATACCTATGTGTGGGATTACCTTACCAGTTAAAAGTATGGCAGCAACAATGGCCTGCTGTTATGCAGAATACCATCGATGCCTGTATTCAGCACAAAGCCAAGCTGGTTTTTATTGACAATGTGTACATGTATTCCAAAGATGCTATTCCGCATATGACAGAAGAATCGCCGCTTGATCCACCCAGTCAAAAAGGAAAAATCCGTTTGCAGATTGCACAAATGCTGATGGATGAAGTAGCCAAAGGAACCCTCACTGCATTGATTGCAAGAAGCGCCGATTTTTATGGACCTGATGTAAAAACGAGTGTACTTAAAATAAGTGTATTTGATAATTTTAAAAAAGGAAAAAAAGCGATGTGGCTTTCCGATGCAACCCAAATTCATTCCTTTACCTATACGCCCGATATTGCAAAAGCCGCAGCCCTGCTGGGTAATACCGCCGATGCCTATGGACAGGTTTGGCATTTACCCACTTCAAATGAAAAATTAACGGGTGTTGATTTTATCAAATTGATTGCAGCAGAAATGAAGGTTAAGCCAGCTTATAGTACCCTCTCTAAATTTATGCTAAGTCTGCTCGGTTTGTTTATGCCTATGCTAAGAGAGTTAAAAGAAATGCAATACCAGAACGACCAGAATTATTTTTTTGACAGCAATAAATTTCAACAGCGGTTTGGTATTAAGCCAATAAGTTATGCGGATGGGATAAAGGAAATTGTAAAAGGGATGTAAGATTGTAATGGCGGTTTTTTAAAATAAATCAACCGAATACCTTGTTTGTTTTTCGTGATTTATATTTATTCCTTAAAACTGCCAGAAATCAGTAACTATCAACTTAAATAGTTGTTGAATTCCGGCTGTAAACTATAATGGACTTTACAATAAAGAATGCAAAAATCAAGTTTCGAAATTACTGTAGTAAGTTTTCCCTTTCAGTAATTCATGTATCTTGTTAATCAACAGACCATTGGTAAGATGTACACAAATTCCTTTTCAATATTCAATTACTTTTCCGGAAGATTGGGTTTGTTTATCTGCTGTATTTTCTACTTTTTGTTTGTTCCTGTTTGCCAATCATTTAGTCAGGAAAAAATGTTGCATCAAGATGATGATGCTGATAAAGTTGGTATGGCAGTTGAAAGAATTAATCTTGAATTATTGCAATTAAGATCCGTTGCTAATTACAGTACTTGCGGTAATTCCAATGGATCAATTTATGTAGATGCAGTGGGTGGAACTCCGCCTTACCTATACTCAATAGACGGATTAAATTTTAGTTCGGCAAATATTTTTAATGGTTTACAGGCAGGCAACTATTTGCTAACAGGTAAAGATGCTGCAGGAACTACAGACACAATCACTACAACGGTTTTTGAAGTTGCTGCACCACAAATAATTCTTACTGTTGCACAATTATCCTGTAACAATACCGGAGGTTCTATCAATGTTTCAGGCAGTGGTGGCATGCCCCCCTATTTGTATAGTATCGATAACGGACTTCGTTTTCAAAGCAATAATATTTTCAATGGTCTTGTTTCGGGTAGATATATAGCAGTAATTAAAGATGCAAATGGTTGTTTAGATACAGGAACTATTGAGGTAATAGCATTTTATCCTCCAATTGTTTTTTTGGGCAATGATACTTCTATTTGTGAAGGGCAATCTTTGATACTGAATGCTCCAACAAATAACAATGCTACCTATTTTTGGCAGGATGGTTCTTCGCTGCCAACCTTTACTGTAAATAGTGCTGGATTATATACTTTACAAATTAATGAAAATGGATGTGCTGGTGTTGGAAAAATTAAAGTGAGTTATTTAAGTAAGCCAGTTGTTAACCTTAAAAAAGACACCAGCATATGTTTTGCGGAAAAGCTTGTGTTAAATGCATTTTACCCAAACTCAATTTATAAATGGCAGGACGGTTCCGAACAATCCCAAGTTACAGTAACTAGAGCGGGCATCTACACGGTAATGGTATCTAATGTTTGCGGTACTACTTCAAATACAGCAACAGTTAAGTATAAAAACTGTGCTTGCAATTTGTACATACCCAATGCTTTTACTCCGGGTAATGATGGCAATAATGACTTATTCAAACCATCGTATCAATGTCTTGTTAATAATTATAGTTTTAAAATATTCAACAGGTTTGGGCAATTGGTTTTCACCACAGGTAGTCCTTTAAATGGTTGGAATGGGAATTTTAACGGCCAAAGTCAATCAGCAGGAACCTATGTATGGCTGATGCAATATATTGAAAAAGAAACCGGCAATTTGGTCACAAAAAATGGAACCGTTATTTTGATAAGGTGAGTTTTTTATGTGAAAAAGTAAAAAGTAATAAGCCCTCATTTAGGCATTCCAAATGATGTTCATTTTTATTTTTCCCAAAATCAAACTTTCCTTTATCTTCAACCGAAATTTGATTGCATGCCACAATTCATTCTTGCCTTAGACCAGGGCACTACCAGTTCCAGAGCTATAATATTTGATAATGCAGGCACCATCATTGCCACGGCGCAAAAAGAATTTACCCAATTTTTTCCTCAGCCAGGCTGGGTAGAACATGACCCCATGGAAATATGGAGTACGCAATTGGGTGTGGCTGCAGAGGCCATTAGCATGGCAGGTTTAAAGCCATCCGATATTGCTGCCATCGGCATTACCAATCAGCGGGAAACCACGGTGGTGTGGGATCGTACTACAGGCAAACCCATTTACAATGCCATTGTATGGCAAGATAGAAGAACCGCAGCTTTTTGTGACGAACTAAAAGCAAGAGAGGTGGGGCAACTGATTCGTAATAAAACCGGGCTGGTGATTGATGCCTATTTCAGTGGCACCAAAATAAGGTGGATACTGGATAATGTGGAAGGTGCCAAAGAGAAAGCGGAGAAAGGACAACTGTGCTTTGGTACCGTAGATTCCTGGCTACTGTGGAATCTTACCAACGGGCAGGTTCATGCAACTGATGTAAGCAATGCCAGCAGAACAATGTTGTGCAATATTCATACTTGTCAGTGGGATGGCGAGCTGCAGGATATACTGGGAGTACCTGGCAATATGTTACCAACCATTAAAAGCAGCAGCGAAATTTATGGATATACCGCTGCTAATTTTGGTAACCACAAAATACCCATTGCAGGTATTGCAGGAGATCAGCAGGCTGCCTTATTCGGTCAGCTTTGTACAGAGCCTGGAATGGTAAAAAATACCTACGGCACCGGTTGCTTTATGTTGATGAATACCGGCGAAAAACCGGTTCAGTCTAATAATAATTTATTGACTACCATTGCATGGAAGGTAAATGGCATTACGCATTATGCTTTGGAGGGCAGTGTGTTTATTGCAGGTGCTGTTACGCAATGGCTGAGGGATGGGTTGGGTATTATTAAAACTGCTGCAGAGATAGAAACGCTCGCAAGCCAGGTAGAATCTAACGGAGGTGTTTATATGGTACCGGCATTTACAGGGCTGGGTGCGCCACATTGGAAACAGGATGCAAGAGGAACCATATCCGGGATTACAAGAGGCACAACCGCTGCACATATTGCCAGGGCTGCATTGGAGAGTATTGCGTACCAAACGATGGATGTGCTAAAAGCCATGGAAAGTGATTCGGGCATTAGTATAAAAGAGTTGAGAGTAGATGGAGGGGCAACAGTAAATAATTTGCTGATGCAGTTTCAAAGTGATATGATGAATACAAAAGTATTGCGACCATTGATTACAGAAACCACTGCACTTGGAGCGGCCTATCTTGCAGGTTTGGCCGTTGGTTTTTGGCCATCGATAGATGCACTGCAACAACAATGGCAGATTGCAACTACCTTTTCTCCAGCCATGCAGCAGGAGGAAAGAGCCGCTCTTAAGAAGGGTTGGGAACAGGCTGTTAAGGTAACAATTGGTTAAGCAGTTTAAATCACATAACTACAATAATACTTTATTTGATTTGGGCGCTGCATGATGCAATCATGCATACAAATATTATTTTTCAATTTAAAAAAAACAGCATATCGTAGTTTTTAGCACAGAAATTTTATGCAAAGAGATCAATCTTTACAGCAATTAAAAGATACCCTTCAATGGGATATTATAATTATTGGTGGAGGTGCTACCGGGCTTGGTTGTGCGTTGGATGCAGCCAGCAGAGGGCTAAAAACATTGTTGCTGGAAAAATATGATTTTGCAAAAGGCACCAGCAGCCGAAGCACCAAATTGGTTCATGGTGGTGTACGATATTTGGAACAGGGTAATATCCGGTTGGTAAGAGAAGCATTGTTTGAAAGAGGAAGGTTGTTGAAAAATGCGCCACATGTTTGTCATACATTGGCGTTTGTAGTTCCCTCCTATAAATGGTGGCAAAAATGGTATTATGCTTTTGGTTTGTGGTGGTACGAATTTTTGTCGGGCAAACTAAGTTTGGGTAAAACAAAATTACTGTCAAAAAAGGAGGCTTTGCAAAATTTGCCAGACATGGCTGCTGAAAAACTAAGTGGCGGCGTATTGTATTTTGACGGGCAATTTGATGATAGCCGGCTTGTTGTAAACCTTGCCCAAACAGCAACTGAACAAGGTGCAACCTTGCTTAATTATTTTGGTGTAAACGGGTTTGTAAAAGATGGGGGCATTATTAAAGGAGTAAAGGCAACCGATGAAATGAGCGGCACTTCTTTTGAAATTTCCGGTAAAATTGTTATCAATGCTACAGGTGTATTTGCAGATGAAGTATTACAAATGGCTGAGGGCAACAAAGAGCAAACAATTGCGCCATCG
>JBBQEA010000104.1:0-17258 GCA_038320245.1 Chitinophagales bacterium
GGTTGCCAATGCCTTACCCATTCTTGTACTGCCGGTAGCAGACATTAAAGGAATTCTTGCGTCGGCACTCATCCATTCACCCACTTCTCTGCCACCCATTATAAGGTTATTTACGCCTTCAGGCACATTGTTTTTCTTAAATACTTTAGCAGCTATATTTTGGCAGGCTATACCACACAAGGGTGTTTTTTCACTCGGCTTCCAGATGCATACATCACCGCAAACCCATGCCAGCATAGTGTTCCAGCTCCACACTGCTACCGGAAAATTAAAAGCAGAGATAATACCTACAATCCCCAAAGGATGATATTGTTCGTACATCCGATGGCCCGGTCGTTCGCTGTGCATGGTAAGTCCGTGCAACTGACGGCTAAGGCCTACTGCAAAATCGCAAATGTCAATCATCTCCTGCACTTCGCCCAGGCCTTCCTGCAGACTTTTGCCCATTTCAAAGCTCACCAGTTCACCGAGCGATTGTTTGTTAAGCCTTAGTTCATCACCAATTTGCCTTACCACATCACCCCGTTTAGGAGCCGGCCAGCTGCGCCATTCTACAAACGCTGCCTGTGCTGTGGCAATCACCGTTTCATAACTATTTTTATCAGCACTGGTAACTGCACCAATCAATTTGCCATCCACGGGGGAGTAACTTTCTATTTTGGCACCCTTGGAAGCAATCCATTTGGTACCTGTACTCACCCCTTTATTTTTTGCCTGAATTTGTAATTCGGAGAGAAATTTCATATAGCTGTTTTTTAAATTTCGGCAAAAATACGACAGGCAGATTTAATACAAGGTGAGTTTAGTTACAAAGGCGATTATTTATTGTGATGATGATACAAAGAACGACAGTTGTTACTTATATCCGCACTCTTTTATCTCGCAAACGATCGGGTAAAATAAAAACAGCTCCTACCTTTGACCCATGAAAAAATTACTCTTGGTTGCTTTTTGCTTTTGCTCCATGAACTCATTTTCACAAGACTCAGTAAAAATCAAGCAAATTGACTCGCTGGTAATGCTGATAAATAAATCAAAATTCAATACTGAATGTGACTCAATTATTCAAGACCATCAAGATTTAGGATTGTATATGAAGACCTATTTAACAATGGTAACAAATGATAGTGAATTAAAGAAATATGTCAACAATGTTCATGCAACCAGAAACGAAGATGGAATATCAAAACAAATGACATCGTCTAATATCTTCTATTATGACAAAAATAAATTAATCAAAGTGGAGGAGTTTATAATTGAAGATGGAAAAGAAAATAGTGCCGACTGGTATTACTCAGAAGAAAAACCTTTGTACTATACATTTAAGTCTGATAAATCGGAGGAAAGGGCCAATTTATTGCTCAATATGGCAAAAGTTTTGGTGAAACAAATAATAAAATAGAGCATCGAAATTTCTAATAATAAAAAACAAAAAAACAACTGCAGCGCATTACAGCCAGCGCCAAATAATTAAACCAACTTTTGTCTGCCGCCAATTACGTTCAAAACATCTTCCTCTTTACCAACAAACGGACCTGGAAACGAAATTTTTAAACTTGCCATCGCAGCTCCAAATTCGCCGGCCTGTTGTGGATTGAAGCCTTTTACCCGTTTGTATAAATAGCCCGCCATATAGGTATCTCCGCAGCCGGTGGCATCTGCTAGGGAATCGGGCTTGTATGCAGGAATGTTATAAAAAGTGTCATCTGTAAAAATTACCGATCCTTTGCTTCCTAATGTTATTACGACTTCCCCTACCCCCCATTGATTTAATAACCTGGCAGCCATTTTTACATCATCTAATCCGGTAAGCACTTCCATCTCCATTTCATTCACTTTTAAAATTCCTATGTAGGGAAGTGCCTGCATTTTATCTTTCCAGTCAACAGGCACCACCTGTTTATTTTCTACAGTACGCAGGTAACCTTGCACATCCAATGACAGCTTGCCTTTTTGTGCAAGCATTTTTATTACATCCAATGAAATGTCATCTGCCAGTAAAGGCCCCAGGTGAAAAATGGTTGCCTCCAGCTGTTCTAATTGTTTTACAGTAAATGGATCGGCCGTTTGCAGTACTCTTTGTGTGCGGTGATCAAGATTTGTTGAATAAATATTTTCAAAATAAACTGTGTGTGCCGAGGGCAGTGTTAACACATTTGTTCCACTAGCCACCAGGCTATCAGCAAAACGCATTTCACTTTCTGCAAGGGAAGTAACCAGCCCATATTTTACATCCATTTGGCGGATGGCATTGGAGAAATAAAAGGAGGTACCACCGGCCATAAACATTTCCGATCCCGGAGTTACCACTTTATCTAAAGTAATATGCCCTATACAGCAGATATCATACATGCGCTTTCAATTGATGGCTGTAAAAATACCGAAATAGATTTGAGAGAAAAGTTTGTTTGCTGAAACATTGTTTTAAATAAATCCTGCATTACCAGGTACCAGTAAATTAATGGCTGCATCTAAAAAACACTGACGATCCTTTTTTCGGATTGTATTAAATGCAGTTAAAAATAATTTACAAATAAAATCAACGGCTTGTTGATTTTATAATTTGGATATAAAAATATCCTGTAAAGATTTAAGAAAAGTTTTGATCAATTAAATCTTTTCAACTACCCATTCCCCGCCAATTTTTTCAATATCACCGGCAATATTGCCGATAAAATTAAACTGGTCGGCAACAGGTTTAAATTCGGTGAGTTGTTTCCTGGTGGGGCTTTCAAGAATACCCTGCTGCAATTCTGTGCGCCTGGTTTCCAGCAATTGCTGTAACCTTTGCTGAATAGCATTTTGGAGATTTTCAGGGGTTATTATTTCGCCAGACGTTTCTGCAATGATATTGGCCGCATTATCCAATTTGTTTACAGCATTGTTTATTAAAGGCGCAAAATCCGGCGAAGCAAATTTTGCAGATAGCGGTATTACATAAGAAGCAAGTGTAGCAATATGTGATGTAAGCATGTGATTGAGCACCACAAACTGGTAAAGCTGCTGCATGTTTTTTTGTTTGCTTTTTGGCTCCGCTAAAATGCGATTATAGGCATCTGAAAGATTGGCCAGTTCAACAAAAGCATTCTTCCTGCTGATTTTATAAATGATATTGGTAACAGGGTTGCCAGTAAAAGCGCCGGCTACATCTTTAAAATATATTTTATTGCTATTGATGGCCTGTTGCATGTATTTGCCAATTTTTTCAAGCTCCCAGGCAGGTAATAAAAGCAGGTTGGCAACAAAGGCTATAACAAAACCAATGGCAGTATCTGTAATACGATCTTGTATAATTGTTTTAAAACTGGCGTCGCTGAGTAAATGAAACAGCAGTAAAATATAGGGCGTCATAAAAATAACACTGATCATATAATTTATACGCATTAAACTGTAAGTGCCAATCATCATCAGCAACATCATTACAAAAAGCACCTCCTTGTCTTTTACAAAATACAAAATCAACAAGCCGATAAAAGCGCCGAGCACAGTACCAGCCAACCGTTGATAATTTCTTTTTTTGGTAAGACTGTAAGCAGGTTTTAAAATCACGATGATAGTTAGCAGAATCCAGTAGCTATGTCCCACAGGAAATAGCAAAGAGATGACAAAGCCAATCAGCGTAGCAATACTTATTCTCAATGCATGCCGGAAAGTATTGGATTCCAGCGTTAAATTATCCAGCAGTAATTTTACATCTATCGGCTGGTGACTGATGAATTTATCATAGTCTGCCGGCAGTGCCATTTTACGGGTGAGCCCCTTATCATAAGTAGTGTATAAATGCAATGTATGTATGCGGTTGGCGATATCTCCAATACTGTTGAGTATGTGCCGCATACTGATAAATTCATTTAGGTTTTCTGCAGTCCTATGCGTATCCCTGAAGGCTTCAAAAAAGGCAGTTGTTTTGCT
This sequence comes from Chitinophagales bacterium, assembly GCA_038320245.1. Classification (GTDB taxonomy): domain Bacteria; phylum Bacteroidota; class Bacteroidia; order Chitinophagales; family Chitinophagaceae; genus Ferruginibacter. Next base: position 3,913 of record JBBQEA010000104.1, read on the forward strand.
GATATGTGTTGCCAGTAATCCGGTTTCTTCCGATGCCCGTCCGCTTTTTACAGCAATACCAATTTCATCCAATTCGTTGCTCAGTTCAATGATGAGTAACCTGTATTGTTCAAAAATATCATCATCGTTTATTACTTCATGCAAATCTTTATAATCATGATAAGCATTCATGGTTCGTTCAAACAAATCAACAATATCGGTAAAAATCATCAGCAATATCCTGCCAGTAATGGTTGATTCTTTTATGATATTTCTATCTTTAAAAAGCAGTTCTCTTACCAGTTTTTGTTGCTCATGTACTTCGCTCTGTTGCGCCAACATGCGTTGGAAGGTGTCTTCATAATCAACTTCTTTTTCATAAAACGAACTTCTTATTCGCAGGTAATCTGCGGTAGCAATAATACAGTCGCCCAGGGCCTGCTGCGAAAGTTTATACGGCCGAAAACTGTACAGTAACAAACTTAGCAACATATACCATAATCCACCTGCAAGGATATAGCCTGCATTAATCACTACCTCCCAACCCTCACGGTGCCGGTCCATATTCAGCACCATTATCAGCAAGGCAGCAACCCCAACGGAATTAGCTCTTGCACCATAAACTCCTATCATGGAAAAGATAAAACAAGCCATCAATATCAGCACAGCGAGCAGCCAGGGAAAGGGGGCTGCAAACCCGGTAAGTATGGCTATCACGGCGTTAATAAGAATACCTGCCAGCATACCATTTTTGCGATGCAATATTGGGCCGGGTGTATCAGGGATACTTGCACTCATAGCACCAAGCGATACCACCACACCAACAGACAGTAAATTAAAGTGATTGAATATTATTGCCGGTAATACAATGCCCGCTGTAATGCGAACACCTTCATTAAAATAATGGCTGTTAATAAAACTTTTATATTCCTTGATATAATCCATCTTTTATACCTGTCGGTTTTATTTAGTAAAGATACTTTGCAACTAAAGCCAGCAAACGATTTAAGTTTGAAAGGATTTTATACAGAATATTTTGATTAGGTGTATGGATTAATCACTTTCAAAATGTCATTAATTATATGCCAAAAGACAGTTTAGGTGCAGCATTATTTTTAGAAATTCACCGTTGCTTAAATTACTGATTCTGGCAAAAAAAATAAAACCACTTCTGTTTGCTAAGTTGACTTTTAGCATGCCTCATTCAACAATCTTATCAGATTTCGATAACTGCTTTATCGCTAAAATATCAATCCTTCTGAATTCCACTTCTGCACCTTCTGCCTGTAAGGCTATTTGTCCTTTGCTTGCGGTGCAATTAAAACCTTCATTAACCATATCGCCATTTACCCAAACTTTGATAGCGTTATTTACACATTCAATGGTCATTTGATTCCATTCGCCCAATGGTTTTTCCGAGCTGTCTGTAAGGTTAATTATGCGCCGTCCCTTACCTTCTGTGATGCCCCAGTTGTCCTTTGGCCCCCTACGCTTTTCCATATCCGGTACGGTGATGTCTTCTACTATGCACCAAAAATCTCCTGCATCTCCATGCTGCATCTGGCATTCAATTGACTTTGGAAACATTTTATACAATGCCCTTGGGGTAGATGCATGAACCAATACACCACAATTGCCGGGCTTGCCTGCAAAACGATATTCCACCGCAAGGCGGTAATTGCTGTACACCGAATCTGTAATCAAGTGTCCATTGGGTAATCCCATACTTACCAACATTCCATTTCGAATAATAAAAGGATTGATAGCTAATTGATTTGTATCCATTTCAGGAACATCCACATGCCAGCCGGCCAGACTGCTGCCATTAAAAAGTGACCGTGTTTGGGCAGTTGCGTTACAGGCAAACAATACTAAACCGGCAAGTACTATGCAGGTGATTTTTTTCATAAAAAACTTATTTGATAAATGAATTGAATTGATTAACCATCTTTTATTACTAAAGATAGAATTCTAAAAGAAGCTTCACAAAACTGTATTTTTTGAGTTTGAATTTTTTAAATAGAAGTTTTAATTAATCTGAATGAAAATTCAGCATCAATTTGCTATAAATAGATTTGAAGCCCTCTATTTTTGAAATGGTTAGGAGGTAAGAAAAATAAAATGCTAAAATTAAATTCAACAACTTCACTGCTTGATGTGTTATTGAATGCTTATCGATATTTTCGCTCCATAAACCATTATCTAAAACAAATTAACTAAATGATTGATTGTATTAAAAAAATCAGCCTGCTTGCCTTGGCTGTATGCACTGCACTTTATTTGCCTGCACAGGTTAAACCGAAAACACCTACCGACACGCCAGAGAAACCAGCCAAAGAAGTACCTAAAGCTGAGCCAAAACCCTACAAAGACGTAATAACTGAAAATGCAAAAACCAGCAAAGGTTTCTTTACGGTTCATAAAGTAGAGGAAAAATATTATTTTGAGATTCCACCACAATTATTTGGCAGGGATATATTAATGGTAAACAGGGTTTCTAAATCTTCTGTAGAAAGTCCAAAGGCTTTTGGCGGCTACGCAGGCGATCAGATAAATGAGAACACTATCCGTTTTGAAAAAGGCCCCAACAACAAAGTGTTCCTAAAGAATATTTCTTATAACGTAAATCCGGATAGTTTAAAGCCAATGTACAAATCGGTTATGAATAGCAATATTCAACCAATTGCAATGGCCTTTGACGTAAAAGCCATTGCCAGCGATAGTTTGGGCGGAGGTATTGTAATTGACATCACCGATAACATCAGCAACGACAATGAAGTTTTTGGTTTTGCAGGGTACAGCAAATCACAATTCCAGGTTGGATCGTACCAGGCAGATAAATCATACATCGTTTCTGTTCGCCCCTATCCCACCAACGTGGAGATCACCACAGTAAAAACTTTTTCCAAAAGTGCAGGAGCACCGGTTTCCATTCCAGGTATTCCGCCCCCGCCGCCTAGTATGGCAACAGTAACCATAGAGATGAATAGCTCCATGTTGCTATTACCAGAAAAACCGATGATGCCAAGATATATGGACAACAGGGTTGGCTATTTCGGCACCAGCTATACGGACTACGATGCCAATCCGCAGGGTGTAAAAAATATCGAACTAATTGCAAGATGGAGGCTGGAACCAAGGCCCGAAGATATGGACAAATACAGACGAGGAGAATTGGTAGAACCAATGAAGCCAATTGTTTTTTATATTGATCCAACTACACCAAAAAAATGGGTACCCTTTTTAATTCAGGGCGTTAATGATTGGCAAGTTGCCTTTGAAAAAGCTGGTTTTAAAAATGCCATCATGGGTAAAGAAGCTCCCACCAAAGAACAGGACAGCACCTGGAGTATGGAAGATGCCAGAAACAGCGGTGTTATTTACAAACCATCAACTGTAGAAAATGCGTATGGCCCCAGCACAGTAGACCCTAGAAGTGGTGAAATAATGGAAAGCCATATCGGCTGGTTTCACAACGTAATGAAACTACTGCACGACTGGTATATGATACAAGCTGGTGCAATTGACAGCAGGGCCAGGAAAATGGTTTTTGATGACGAGCTGATGGGAGAATTGATTCGCTTTGTTTCATCGCACGAAGTGGGCCACACGTTGGGGTTACCACACAATTTTGGTTCCTCCTCCGGCGTGCCTGTAGAAAATTTACGTAACAAAGCATGGGTTGAAGCCAATGGACACACACCCAGTATTATGGATTATGCCCGCTTTAATTATGTAGCACAACCAGAGGATAATATATCAAAAGTGGGTATTTATCCACGCATTGGCGAATATGATAAATGGGCCATTGAGTGGGGATATAAATTGATCCCAGATGCTAAATCTGCTGAGGAAGAAGTGCCTACTTTAGACAAATGGATAGAAGCTAAAGCAACGGACAAACGTTATTATTACGGCCGGCAGGGACAACCCGACGACCCAAGAGACCAGAGCGAATGTATAGGTGATAATGCCATGAAAGCGTCTGCATACGGCATTAAAAATCTGCAACGCATCTTGCCAAATTTAATTAACTGGACAAAACAACCTAATGAAGATTATTCGGCATTAAGTGATATGTATGGAGAATTGGTGGGCCAGTTAAGAAGATACATTGGCCATGTTACTTACAATTTTGGAGGTGTGTACGAAACACTAAAAAAGAACAACCAAGCTGGTGATGTGTATGAATTTGTGAGCAAAGAAACCCAGAAAGAAGCAGCAGATTTTATAAACAAACAAATATTTACAACACCCACCTGGCTTATTAATAGAGACGTCGCCAATAAAACCGGTATTAACGCAACAAAAACTATTTTAACCCTGCAGGAAGCTGCGTTAGCCAGAATGATGAGCACCAGTACAATGAATAAAATGCTGAATGCCGAAGCTGCCATTGGCAATAAAGCTTATACGGTGATTGACTTGCTAACAGATTTAAAGCAAACAATATTTACCGAATTACCCGGCAAAAAACCAGTAGATATTTACAGAAGAAATCTGCAAAAAGCGTATGTAGAAAGGTTGGGAAGTATTATAAATCCTACTCCAACAGCTGGTGGATTTAGCATCTCATTTGGCGGTGCTGCTGCGCCAATTGATACAAAGAAAACAGATATTCTATCCTATTTAAAAGGCCATGCACGTGAACTGAAAAGCTTAACGGATGCAGCTATTCCGGGAACTCTTGATAAAGCTACCAAATATCACCTGCAGGATTTGAGCGACCGCTTAAAGAAAATATTAGACCCAATAAAGTAAGCTGAACTATATTTTTTTCAAAGAGGCATCAGTTAACTTACTGATGCCTTTTTTTTGCAGGATAAATGAATTTTGCAGCCACAGGATGTATGCGCTTGATTATCATCCAGTCCATTTTCTTCTGTTTTACTACTTGATCCATAATATTTTTAAGCCCCATCGTCACCCTTCTTGCGGACAATGCGATGCTTCTGGAGCCGCCTAACGAAAATCAGTAGCTTCTATGAGTTTTATCATTAACTATGGTAGTGTAATATAAGTTACACGGGGCCCGTTTGGCTGGTTATACTTTTACAATCTGATTATTTATAACAGAGGAAAAACAACTAGCTACCAATAAAAAAAATATCATGAAACGTTTAATAATACTAGGTGCAGGTACAGCAGGAACAATGATGGCCAATCACCTGCAGCAGGAGCTGGATAAAAATGAATGGGAAATAGACATCATTGATGAGCGGGAAGAACATCATTACCAGCCGGGCTATTTATTTCTTCCCTTTGATATTTATGAGCCGGAAGACATTGTAAAATCTATTAAAGAATTTATTCCTAGAGGAGTAAGGTTGCTTACTGATAAAATTGAAAAAATAGATGCAGCAAAAAATGTGGTGGAGATGAAAAACGGTGACCACCTGCATTATGAAATTTTGATTATAGCCACAGGAGCCAAAATTGCCCCGGAAGAAGTGGAAGGAATGAAGGGAGCTGAATGGCAAAAATCTGTATTTGATTTTTATACTTTTGAAGGATCGCTGGCGCTTAGAAATAAATTGCGTGAATGGGAAGGTGGCCGCCTGTTGGTACACATTACCGAGATGCCAATAAAATGCCCCGTTGCGCCACTTGAATTTGCATTTCTTGCAGACTCATTTTTTAAACACAAACACATGCGGGACAAGGTAGAGATTACTTATGTTACTCCATTAAGTGGTGCCTTTACCAAGCCAAAAGCAACAGAGGCGCTTGATCATTTACTACAGGAAAAAAACATTCGCATTGAAAGTGATTTTGCAATTGCTGAAGTGGACAATGAAAACAAAAAAATAATTGATTATGGCGGCAGAGAAATCCCTTTCGATTTGTTGGTAACTGTACCTACTAATAAAGGAGATGAACTGATGGAAAGATCGGGATTGGGAGATGAACTCAACTATGTGCCTACACAAAAAGCAACGCTTCAATCGCTTCAATATAAAAACATTTTCGTGCTGGGAGATGCCAGTAATATACCAGCATCCAAAGCCGGATCTGTTGCACATTTTGAAGCCGAGATCCTTACAGAAAATATTCTGCTTTTTATAAAAGGCGAACCTTTAAAAGAGGAATTTGATGGCCATGCAAACTGCTTTATTGAAACAGGAAATGGTAAAGCGCTGTTGATTGATTTCAATTATACACATGAGCCGGTTGAAGGCACCTTCCCTTTCCCAGGCATAGGCCCACTGCGATTATTGAAAGAAAGCAGGATGAACCATATGGGTAAACTTGCCTTTAAATGGATTTATTGGAATGTATTATTAAAAGGAACTCATATTCCGTTTGTATCTGCCACCATGCAGGAAGCGGGGAAAAATTTTGCTTAACAATTTAAAATTATTATTATGGAAAAGATTATTGCAGGAAAAACAATTGAAGTAAATGAAGAAGGTTACCTAACCAACTTCCCACAATGGAACAAAGAAATAGGCGAAGCTATTTCAACAGAAGCCAACATAAGCCTTACTCCACGGCACTGGCAGGTGATTGATTATTTACAGGGTGAATTTAAAAAAGAATCGCCTTTAAGTATCAGAAAAATTGGTAAAAGTGGTGTGGTAGATATTAAAGAGATGTACGCTCTATTTCCAAATGCTCCATTAAAAACAGCAACAAAAATTGCGGGTATTCCTAAACCTGCCAGTTGCATTTAATAACCTGTTAAAAACACAATCATGAACGAGTTTAATGGTGAAATAAAAAAGATGATGATCATACTTTCTAAAGCTACTTTAGAAAATGTGTATGCTGCATTTGTAATGGCCAACGGTGCCAGGATGGAAGGCATTGAAGCCGAAATGTTTTTTACTTTTTTTGGTCTTGAAGCCATTCACAAACAGAAACTGGAACACCTGCACACAGCTACTGTGGGCAACCCTGCCATGCACATGCCCACCATGCTGGGCGGCCTGCCTGGTATGGAAGCACTGGCCACGGCTATGATGAAAAAAGAAATGGAAAAGTTAGATATGCCCGATGTACATGAATTTCTGGATATATTAAAAGCATCCGGTGTAAAACTATGGGCATGTAAACTGGCAATGGAAATGTTCCACTATAAAAAAGAAGACATATATGATGATATTGACGACGTAATTACTGTAGGAGATTTTTATAAACAAGGTAGCGGACAAGGTACCCACATGCTGTTTATCTAACAAGAAAATACCTGTAATTCTCCGTACCAAAGCAGTACTATCACAAAAGGTCGTTTAGTTATTTTGGCACTCCCAGCGGAGATGCTGCTTTAATTAAACGACATTTTTTTATAGCAATATTACCGCATTGAAATGCTGCATTGAATCAAAACAATCTGCATCCCAGCAAATAATTTGCCCTTTTTTAATTGGCAAAATAAATTCACCGACAATTACAACCCATTTACCGACATTTTATTTATAACAGCCGATTGATCATTTTTGCCGGGACAAATGCTGTATAGATTTGTGTAACAAAAACAAATAACAATGTACAACAATTCAAATTTTAACAACAGAGAAAACGGCAGGGTAATAGGCGGTTTAATATTAGTTGGTGTAGGAACAGTTTTACTATTACGTAATATTGGTTTCCTGTTTCCTCATTGGCTTTTTAGCTGGCCAATGATTTTAATACTAGTTGGCATTTACAGTGGATTTAAACACCAATTCCGCAACAACAGCTGGATTATTTTGATTGCAATTGGTAGCTTTTTTCTGTTTGATCGGTTTATTCCGGAGCTTGGTCTGAGACCCTATTTCTGGCCCACGCTGATTATTGCCGCAGGTATATTATTTATTCTACGACCAAGAAGGTTTGGGAGATTTAGTGACAGTACAAATGAAAACAATAAGATTTCCGATGGCAGCTTCAGCCAACAATCGCAGCAAACCTATGACAGTGCAACAGTATCCGACGACGACTACTTGCGGATTAATTCCGTATTTAGCGGTGTGAACAGAGCGATTGTATCGAAGGATTTTAAAGGCGGAAAAGTAAGTTGTGTATTTGGCGGAACAAACATTGATTTTACTCAGGCAGATATACAAGGCGAAGCGGTATTAAAATTTGAAGTAATTTTTGGTGGTGTTGATTTGATAGTGCCGCCACATTTTATCGTTATAAACGAAATTGATGGTGTGTTTCATGGTGTAGATGATAAAAGGAAATATAATGCTTCAACAAATTTATCGCCGAATAAAAAACTCATCCTGAGAGGCTCTGTAATCTTTGGAGGTATCGACATCAAGAGTTACTAATCATCTTTATATTCAAAATTCACTGCAATGAAATGGTGGCTCGTTAAATTAGTATATCGGTTTGTTTACGGCAATGGTCAACACATTGCACAGTTCAATCAGCAATTAAGAATGATAACTGCTGAGGATGCCCTACATGCTTTTCAAAAAGCAAGACTTATTGGTGAAAGGGAAGCTACTATAATAAAATACAATGACATACAGCTAAGCTGGAAATTTATTGATGTAGTTGAGATTTGTGCTGTGAGTAATATAAACGACGGTGAAGAAATATGGTCGGTAATAAATGAAGAAACAGATGCAGATATGTACATTCGTACAACACAGCAACAATCAAAGGTATTGCTGGAGACAGGCATTCTTCATTATAACAGTTTAAATGAAACCGGGGTTGGCAAATAATAATTACAATGTAAACATCAGTACAAAATCAACCGCCTTACTTTTATTTGTAACATGGTGGTTTGTATGGTTAGTGTTTCAAATTACCCTGCTGCAAAATGCCGGCGTACCGGTAGTAAAGGCCCTGGCAGATGCTGCATTGAGTAATATTTTACTGGCGGCTTTTTGCCTGCTGGTATTTAACAACCTGCGGTATTATCTTCCAAAAAAAGAAAAATACCTGTATGTTTTATTGATGGGTTCTGCATTGGGCGGCATCTGGCTACTGCTTGTAAAGTTGATTTTAAAAGCACTGTACCAAAAGGATACAGCCTATATTCAACTATTGCAACAATCATCATCAATAAGGTTTGCGGCAGCGTTCTTAATGATTGTATGTTTTACTGTGATAGGTATTTTATGGTTTTCACAAAAAGAGCAACAGGAAGAAAATGAACGAAGGATAGCAATGGAGCAACTTGCCGCAGAAGCAGAATTAAACAAATTGCGCCAGCAACTGCAACCGCATTTTTTATTCAACAGTCTAAATTCCATTAGTGCACTTACCGGGCAACAACCGGAAAAAGCCAGACATATGATACAACAGCTGTCTGATTTTTTACGGGGCACCATCAGGAATGAAAGCAGGCAATTAGTGAGTTTACAGGAGGAACTGGATTACTTACAACTGTATCTCGATATTGAAAAAGTACGCTTTGGTCACCGGTTGCAGACAAGGATTGCTTGCGATGAGGCAGCTCAGCAATTGCAAATACCTTCACTGCTACTACAGCCCCTGGTAGAAAATGCCATTAAGTTTGGGCTATACGATACCGTGGGAGACGTAGAAATAGTAATTACTGCAAAAAATAATAATGGCATGCTGGAAGTAATTGTACAAAACCCTTACGATGCAGCAACCGCTGTATCATCCAACGGAACCGGATTTGGATTAGCGTCTATTAAAAGAAGACTTTTTCTGCTTTACGGCAGACAGGATTTACTACAAATAAAAAAAGAAGCAGCTACGTTTATCACAATAGTGAGCATTCCGCAAAAAGCATAAAACCAGTTAGCATTTTAAATTACCATGGAACAAAATAACGCAATAACAGCAATAATAATTGATGATGAACCATTAGCAAGGTTAATGATTAAAGAGTACCTGCAGCCATATGCCAACATTGAATTACTACAGGAATGTGGTGATGGTTTTGAAGGTATAAAAGCAATACAGCAGCATCAGCCAGACCTTATTTTTCTTGATATTCAAATGCCAAAAATCAATGGTTTTGAAATGCTGGAGTTGATAGATAATCCACCGGCAGTTATTTTTACAACTGCTTTTGAAGAATATGCCATCAAGGCTTTTGATGCGCATGCTGCTGATTATTTGCTAAAACCATTCAGCAAAGAGCGTTTTGATAAAGCTATTCAAAAGATGATGCTGCAAAAAAGCAATGTGGCTGCAGTAGTTGCTGACACAGCCTTACAGGCGCAGTTTAACACCAACAGGATTGTAGTAAAAGACAATGGCAAAATAAAAATCATTCCCCTGCCACAGGTACAATACGTGGAGGCTGCGGATGATTATGTAAAAATATTTACGGCGGATGGTAATTTTTTAAAAAAGAAGACTATGCAATATTTTGAAGACAGTCTACCTGCTGCAGACTTTATTCGCATCCACCGGTCATACATTGTAAATGCACAGTTAATTACCCGAATTACGCCTTATGAAAAAGATAGTCATTTGGCTATTTTGATTACTGGTGTTCAGTTGCCTGTAAGTAAGGCTGGGTACAATAAATTAAAGCAGGTGCTGGGAATATAAAGTAGCTAACTCCAAACGTATTTACCTCGCTGCCCTTTTGTAAAAATAAAATGTGAGCAATCCAAAAACCATATTGGGTATCCAGGCTGCCAGTAATGGCGGAAAATCTCCTTTGGTAGCAAACACTAAAGAAAACCGGCTGAACAATATATAGAGTACACTTAGCACAACCCCCGTTGCCAGGTGAAAGCCACTACCGCCTCTCACTTTTTTTGAAGAAAGAATAGCACCAATCATAGTAAGGATAATAACTGAAACTGGAATAGCATCCCGGTTGTAACGCTCCACCAGCAGAGAACTGATGCCCTCGGTACCTCTCAGTTTTTCTAATTGAATTACATCATTCAGTTCTTTGGTAGAAAGCCTGTCTTTTAAAAATTCATCTTTGCGCAAATCCCTCGGCTTAAAATTATACTGGATTGATTTTGTAGGGCTACGTTTTAATTCTTCCTTTTCTCCAACAAAAAATCTTTCCACAACGCCATTTAACAGCCAGTTTTTTTTGGCAGTATCCCAGGCAATATTATCCGACCGCAGGTTGTACACCAGTTTATTATTTGTAAATCGCTGTACAAAGAAATTGCCGCCAGTTTTTGAAGAGGTATCAAAATAACGAATACCTGCATACGTAGATGAATCAATTCTGAAATAATAATTCCGTGGCGAAAATCCCCGGGCATAATCCAGTGAACTTGGAATATATTTTGACTCAAAATTACTCCACCGGGCATTGGCATTTGGCAATACAAAATGATAGCCAAACCACAGCATCAGAGATAAAAAAGTTCCACCCAGCCAATAAGGAAACAGAAAGCGCCTGAAACTAACACCACTGCTAAGAATAGCAACAATCTCTGTACGATCCGCCATTTTTGCAGTAAAAAATATTACACTAATAAACACAAACAGGGGAAACAACATGGCATCAATCCTTGGGATAAAACCACCATAATAATCTACAAAAATCTTCCAGGCAGGTAACCCGGACCTTACGAAATCATCCGTCTTTTCGCTGATATCAATCACCACCACTACCAGCGTCATTAATGCTATACAAAAGAAAAAAGATACCAGGAATTTTTTGAGTATGTAGCTGTCTATTTTTTTCATTTGCTATAAGAAGCGCAAAGCTAACTGAAAATGCCGAATGGGTTTGTGGTTTAAACGAAAAAAGATGCCCCTGTAAACAGGGGCATCGGGAAGCTTTTTTTTAAAGGAACTAAAGAATTTTTACTTCTGTACGCCTGTTCATTGCCCTGCCTTCGGTAGAAGTATTATCTTCAATGGGCATCGTCATACCATAACCTTTGGAAGTAACTCTATCGGGGGAAATACCTTTTGTTAATAAATAAGCCATCACGGTGTTAGCCCTGTTGGTACTTAACAACATATTCGCATCTGCTTTACCAACATTATCTGTATGACCACCAATTTCAATTTTTTCGTCATCTTTTCTTTTAAGATATTCTACCAGTTCATCCAATACCCGGTAAGCTTCTTCTTTTAAAGTGGCTTTGCCAGTTTCAAAAGTACAGTTGTCCAATACAAATGATTTAGGTGCTTCAAACTGAATATCAACATTGATTGCCTTTTTCATAAACTGGTTATCTTTTAAAACCGGTATATCCAGCACATTGTAGCTGGTAGAATCGTTGAAGCCTAAAATGAATATCTCGTATTTAGCCCCTGTTGGCAGGTGTATAGAAAATTTTCCGGTAGAATCTGACAGTCCCTGGTATTCCAATTTATTGACTGAACTTCTGAACACAATAATTTCATTGGTAAGTATCGTACCTGTTTTTGCATCAACAATAGAAACATCTACAGTGGCATCTTTGGGAAGATTACCTGAGGTTGCTTTTATCTGTGCATTACCAATAGCTGGTAAAATAAACACCAATAACAGGTAGAGGAAATATTTTTTCATGAATAGTTTTTTATTGGGTTAAAGATAAAATTAAAATGTAATAACAGATTTTCAAATATTATGCCACCAATTGATTGCTATCATTTTTATAATAAACAGGCTATAAGCGCTGCTGCAGCCTCATTACCATTTCTTCCTTCCAACTTTTAAAATCACCAGCTACTATATGTTTTCTGGCTTCGCCTACCAGCCACAAATAAAACGACAAGTTGTGTACACTCGCAATGGTAAGTCCAAGCATTTCTTTTGCCTTTATCAAATGCCTCAAATATGCCTTGCTGTAGTAGGAACTGAATGCATTATCAAAACCATCATCAATGGGTGAAAAATCTTTCTCCCATTTTTTATTATCAATATTAATAACGCCGTTAGAAGTAAACAACATTGCATTTCGGCCATTACGGGTGGGCATCACACAATCAAACATGTCAATGCCAAGAGCAATGCATTCCAGGATATTCCATGGGGTACCTACGCCCATTAAATAACGGGGCTTATCAACTGGCAGAATATCGCAGCAGTGTTCAGTAAAGTCGTACATCATCTCAATAGGTTCGCCAACACTCAATCCGCCAATAGCATTGCCTGTAGCGTTTTTAGAAGCAATGAACTCTGTAGATGCTGTTCGTAAATCCTTGTAGGTACTCCCCTGTACAATCGGAAATAAATTTTGCGTATAGCCATATTTGTCTGGCGTATTGTTAAATCTGTCTATGCATCTGTCCAGCCAGCGATGCGTTAATTCCATACTTTTTTTAGCATAGGTATAATCACTTGGGTAGGGCGGACACTCATCAAAAGCCATTATAATATCACCGCCGATAATCCGTTGAATATCCATTACTTTTTCAGGAGTAAATAAATGTTTACTTCCATCAATGTGCGATTGAAAAAGTACGCCTTCTTCATTAATCTTTCTGTTGTTGGCAAGAGAAAAAACCTGATAGCCACCGCTGTCGGTAAGTAT
>JBBQEA010000105.1:0-17238 GCA_038320245.1 Chitinophagales bacterium
TATTCTATCGCTTTACCATCTACTGCAGTTATTTTATCGCCATTTTTAAAGCCTGCATTTATCAACACACTATCCTGTACCCAGATACCATTTTTTACTGATGCGGCGGGGATTTTAGATTCGCCCCACACAAATAATACCATGGCATAAATTATAAATGCCAGCAACACATTTACAATAATTCCACCCAGCATAATAATCAATCGCTGCCAGGCCGGCTTACTCCTGAATTCAAAATCCTGTGCTGGTAATTTCATGGCTTCCTTGTCCATGCTCTCATCAATCATCCCGGATATTTTTACATAGCCGCCTAGTGGTAACCAGCCGATGCCGTATTCTGTTTCGCCTATTCTCTTTTTAAACAAGGAGAACCAGGGATTAAAAAAAAGGTAAAATTTTTCTACCCTGCATCCGAACCATTTGGCTGTAATATAATGGCCGAATTCATGCAATACTACCAATATAGATAAGGAAAGGATAAGATAGAAAACCTGCATAAATGCATTGCTCCAGTTGATTGCTAGTAAGATCATATTTTTTCGCTCCCATCTCCGCTAATCAGCGGAGCGTAATTTGTAGTGTATAATAATTTTTGATAACCCTGAAATTAAAATCGTATTCATTACTGTTTCAGGGAACAGGGTTACAGTTTCATTAATGAAGCCGCGAAATTACGGGCTTCGCCATCGGTTTCAAAATATTCCTGCAATGTTGGCTTTTCGATAAAAGCTGTGTGCAGCATGGTTTTTTCTACTACGGCAGTAATATCTAAAAAGCCAATACGATTGCGGAGAAAGGCCCACACGGCTATTTCATTGGCTGCATTTAGTATGCAAGGCATGTTACCTCCCTTAAACAGCGCTTCGGTTGCCAATGCCAAATTTCTGAATGTTTTAACATCTGGCTCCTCAAAACTGAGGTTGGGATACTTTTTAAAATCTAAACGGGGAAAATCATTTTTAATCCGCTGCGGAAATGCCATGGCATATTGAATGGGGAGCTTCATATCGGGTAGCCCCATCTGCGCTTTTATGCTGCCATCTTCAAATTGCACCATGCTGTGAATAATACTTTGCTGGTGGATGACAACCTGTATCTGTTCTGGCTGTAAATTAAAAAGCCACTTGGCTTCAATCATCTCAAGCCCTTTATTCATAAGCGTTGCAGAGTCGATGGAAATTTTAGCACCCATCGTCCAGTTGGGATGTTGCAGGGCATGATCCCTTTTTACATTTACCAGAAAATTCGGTTTTTTACCTAAAAAAGGTCCACCGCTTGCTGTTAAAATAATCTTCTCTATTTTATTTCTTCCTTCGCCCACCAGGCATTGAAAAATAGCTGAATGTTCACTATCCACCGGAATAACAGGTGCTCTTTTTTCGTATGCCCGCTGCATTACAATATCACCCGCTACCACCAATGTTTCCTTGTTGGCAAGACCAACTGCCTTGCCTTTATCTACAGCTTTAAGGGTAGGTTTTAAGCCGGCAAATCCCACAATTCCTGCCAGCATCATATCATAGCTATCAAAGTCGGCTGTTTCTTCCAGCGCCGCTTCACCAGCAAAAACCTTGGTATTGGTATTTGATAAAGCCTCCTTTATTTTGTTGTACAGTGTTTCGTCTCCAATCACCACAGCGTTTGGCTTAAACTCCAAAGCCTGTTTTATAAGGAGATCAGCATTGGTTTGTGCGGTTAAAATCTCTGCTTCAAATAATTCGGGGTTGGCACGGATAACTTCCAGTGCCTGGGTACCAATAGATCCGGTTGAGCCGAATAGAGCAATTCGTTTTTTCTGAATGGCGTTTGCCATAGGAATATTTTATTTTATTGCCTTACGGCTATTATATAATTTAATCTGATAAACAGCTTGCTTATTGGCTATCCATTTATAAATCAAGCCTACTACCCAATAAACATGCCCGGATAAAGAGGCGTGAAGTTCTAACAAAGAACTTAAACTATAAAGAAAACTTATAAGTTGACGGATATTACCATTTTTTGATAATTAATGCTAGAGGAATCCCTGATTAACATTCCTGATTTAGGCCTGCAAGAAAAACAGTAGTGGCTGAGATTTACTTTAATAATTGCTCCAATGCAATGTTGATTTTACCAAAATTAAACCGCTCCAAAACAGCATCCATATTCCGGCTTATTTGCTGATTGCATAAATTACCAATTGAACCTTCGTGGGTATGATTGACTGCAGTATTGTAGGTAAATTGTTGTTGCTCTATATCGTTACCAATCTTTTTATAGGCATCCCTGAATGGCATTCCCTGTAAAACCAATTTATTTACTTCCTCTACACTAAACAGAAACTGGTATTTTTCATCTTCCAAAATATTTTCTTTCACCTTAACATTCGTCAGCATTAAGCCAGTCATTTGTAAACAGGCATGTAAATTTTCAAATGCTGGAATGATATGCTCTTTCAGCAATTGCAAATCCCGGTGATAGCCGGATGGCAGGTTCACTGTCATCATCATAATCTCATTCGGCAAGGCCTGTATGCGGTTGCAATGAGACCGAATCAATTCAAAAACATCCGGATTTTTTTTATGCGGCATAATGCTGCTACCTGTGGTTAATTCGTCCGGGAAACTGATGAAGCCAAAATTCTGGTTAAGAAACAAGCAGGCATCCATACTTAGTTTTGCCAGCGTTGCTGCAATATTGGCCAATGCACTTGATACAATCCGTTCAGTTTTGCCACGGCCCATTTGGGCATATACAACATTGTAATTTAAGTCTGCAAAACCAAGCAATTCGGTTGTCATTGTCCGGTTAATGGGAAATGAGGAACCATAGCCTGCTGCAGAACCGAGTGGGTTTTTATTTACCACTTCAAAAGCTGCCTGCAGGGTAATTAAATCATCTACCAAACTTTCGGCATAAGCCCCCAGCCACAAACCAAAAGAAGAAGGCATGGCTAATTGTAAATGGGTGTAGCCAGGCAGCAAATGATTTTTATATGTTTCACTTTGCTGCATCAATACATCGAACAAAGTTTTTACTTCGGTTGTGAGCTTTTCAATTTCACTTCTTAAAAATAATTTTAAGTCAACTAAAACCTGGTCATTTCTGCTTCTGGCGCTGTGAATTTTTTTACCAACATCGCCCAGTTTATTAGTGAGCATTAATTCAACCTGTGAGTGGATATCCTCTACGCCATCGTCTAGTTTAAAGGCTTTGTCCCCGTCCCCTGAAAGGCTGGAAGACAAGCTCCCGTTGGCTTGTGGATTTACTATTTGCTGATAAATATTTTTTAACTCGGCTACCAGTAAATCTTTTTCATCGTTCTGCAGCAATCCAACCGAAGCCAGCATGGTTACATGTGCGATGGAACCTAGTACGTCAAAAGGAGCTAAATATAAATCTAATTCCCGGTCGTTTCCTACAGTAAATTTTTCTACGCCCCCATCCCCTAAAGGGGAGATAATATCTTTTTGCCAGAGTTTCATTTAATTCGTTTTATAAAAGTTTTATTCAAAGTATTGGTTGTATAAAAAACAGAGGATGTAGCATTTTTTATTCTTAAGCATTAATCCAATCCCGCTTTCCTCCATGTGTAATTTGTGAAAATTTTTATTGTGCGGACTTGCAAAGATATTTTTCACCTCGGTGGGTTCATCAACCACTTTTAGCTTCTTATAAATTCGCCGAAATTTTTGTTGAAAAGCAACCCGGCATTTCTTCAATTGGCTAATAAACAATTCTTCAATTGCTATTTCCATCCCATTCTTTTTTCAAATTTTTCTGATGAAATAAACGTTCCTTTTTTATGCTCATTCATTTATAATTCATCAATATAATCCTCCACTTCTTTACTTTCTATAATTGCCAGTAGCTTTAGCACCTCTTGAGTTGTCCAGTTTCCTTTTTGTTTTTTCAATGAAAAGTTAGCTGGCTTTAAGCCAATTTTTTGTGATAAGTAGTCGTTTCGGTAACCACTTATTTCAATTAACTGTCCCATGTTGTTTACCAGTAACTGGTAGTTAAGTACAATCTTTGACAACATAAATACTTGATTTTAATTTAAGAATACTAAATTAAAATTATCGAAAACATTTCAGCTTACACTATCTGCTCCACCATTTTGATATAGGTATTAATTCCATCTTCAATTTCTGACAAATAAATAAACTCATCTGCTGTATGGCTTCTGGCACTATCGCCGGGGCCCATCTTCAACGTAGGAAAAGGCATCAGTGCTTTGTCTGATGTGGTTGGCGATCCATAATACCCTTTGCCCAGATTGATGCCAGCCTTTACCAGCGGATGATCCAAAGCAATGGAAGTTGACTTCATCCTGGTAGTACGTGGCTTAAACTGGCTTTTTAAATTTGCCTTTAATGCCTCTAAAATTTCCTCAAATGTGTACATTTCATTAACCCGTACATCAATTACAAATTTACATTGTGCAGGTACCACATTGTGTTGTTTGTTGTCGGTATCTATAACGGTAACGGTGAGCCGGCTCTCGTCCAGCAGTTCACTTACTTTATCAAATTGATAATTCCTGATCCAGTTGATATCTTCTACGGCTTTGTACAAAGCATTCTCGCCTTCCTTACGGGCTGCATGTCCTGCCCTGCCGATAGCGAGGCAATCAATTACCATCAGGCCACGCTCAGCAACGGCCATCTCCAGTTTGGTTGGCTCGCCCACAATACCAAAATCTATTTTACCGAGAAAAGGCAGTACCAACTCAATCCCGTTTACGCCACTGATTTCTTCCTCTGCACTTGCTGCAAAAACTACATTGTGTGATGTGTGCTCTCGTTCATAAAAATGCAGAAAGGTTGCGATCAATGATACCAGGCATCCACCGGCGTCATTACTCCCCAATCCAAAGAGTTTACCATCTTTTTCTACCGGGGTAAAAGGGTCCATGGTGTAGCCTTTATTGGGCAACACTGTATCGTGGTGGCTGTTTAACAGAATGGAAGGTTTATTGGCATCGTAGTGTTTGTTCTTTGCATAAATGTTATTACCTACCCTTGCAAAAGGAACACTGTGTTTCGAAAAAAATGTACAGATTATTTCGGCGGTATCATTTTCTTCTTTTGAAAAAGATGGGGTGGAAATAAGTTGTTTCAGCAATCCAACAGCATTCTCGTAAAGTATTTTGTTCATCTTATTTAATTAATGTTCCAATAGTATGTTCAGTAATATTTTGTAACAGATCATTTGCATCGCCAATTAAAACTTCATTTACACCATTTTCAATGGCAGCAAAAGCATTGTCTATCTTAGGCAGTATTCCATCAAATAGTTTTTTTTCCTGCAACAGTTGTTTGTATTTTTCTTTGTTTATTAAAGTGATGACAGAATTTTCATCTTCAATATTTTCTAAAATCCCCTTCTTTTCAAAACAGTAAATCAATCGAACATCATATTGTTTTGATAAAGCTACTGCTAAAGAAGATGCGATTGTATCTGCATTGGTGTTGAGTATTTGTCCGTTGCCATCATGCGTTAATGGTGCTATGATGGGAGTAAGACCATTATCTAAAAATAATTGTAAATTTTTCGTATTTAATGTATCTGAATTTATGTCACCGGCAAAGCCGTAGTCTAAGTCCTTTACAGGGCGTTTTATTGCAGTAACTATATTGGCATCAGCACCAGTTAACCCTATTGCGTTGCATTGCAGCGCCTGCAGACTGGCAATAATCTTTTTATTCACTAATCCTCCGTACACCATTGTTACCAGGTCTATTGTTGCTTCATCTGTAATCCTTCTGCCATTAATATATTTTGATTCGATGCCTAAATCCTCCCCAATTTTTGTTGCAATTTTTCCGCCGCCATGTACTAAAATCTTCTTAGCACTAATCTCAGCAAAGTGTGACAGAAAAGAAAGCAAGGAAGCATTGTTGTCAATCACATTCCCTCCTATTTTTATTAAAAACAGTTTTTCCATTAATGGCTTTTTAATATTTCGCTTAAAACCACCTGTGCTGCCCATACCCTATTGGCTGCCTGTGTAGTTATCAAACTATTTGGACCATCTAATATTTCATCACTCAATTCCACATTTCTTCTTACCGGCAAGCAATGCATTACTTTGGCATTATTGGTTAGTTGTAGTTTTTCTTCTGTAAGCATCCAGGCAGGGTCGTTGGTGTAAATTTTACCATAATCCTTAAAAGTGCTCCAGTTTTTTACATACACAAAATCTGCATTTTTTAATGCCTCGTTTTGATTGTGCATGATGGTGGCACCTTGGGTAAATTGTTCATCCAGGTCATAATGTTCGGGATGGGTAATTACAAAATCAGCCTTGCCCCATGCATTTACCCATTGTGCGGTTGAGTTGGGTACACATTGTGGTAATGGTTTAATGTGCGGTGCCCACGTAAGCACAATTTTTATACGTCGATTTCCTGCGGGAGGGAAATTTATACAATGCTCCTTAATGGTAATAATATCTGTTAGTGATTGCAAAGGATGCAGGGTACCACTTTCTAAACTTACGATGGACACACCGGCAAATTTTATAAATGCATTCATCACTTCTTCACTATAATCATCCGCTTTATTTTTTAAGGAAGGAAAGGCCCGGATACAAAGTATATCAAAGTAATTGCCGAGAATGGGGGCTGCATCTTTTACATGTTCCACAGTATTGCCGCTCATGATAGCGCCCTCTTCAAACTCCATTGCCCAGCCTTCTTTATCTACATTAAAAACAATGGCTTCCATTCCGAGATTAGCAGCTGCAACCTGTGTGCTCAATCTTGTACGCAGGGATGGATTTAAAAATAGCAAGCCAATTCTTTTGTCGGCACCCAATTTTCTATCTGAAAAAGGATTGGCTTTGTAGGCTAATGCCTTTGCGACCAAAGCATCAATAGCAGCTCCTGCGTTGCTGTTTACATCAGATACAATATCATTTACAGAAATAAAATTTTTCAATTTTCTTAATTTTTATGTTATATCTATCACTAAAAGAAAGCAACTTTCATCTCGTTTGCTTTTGCCTTGTTCTCCCCTTTGGGAAGTTAGAGGGGCTGTAATTCTGTTTTTAATGCTTCTAAAAAAATATCCGCTTCTATTTTTGAAATATTTAATGCCGGCAATAACCTGATCACGTTGGGCTTTGCTTCGCCGATAAATATTTTGTGTTTGAATAATAAATTTTTCTTTACTTCTTTTAAATCTTCCGGTAATTCTATTCCTATCATCAAACCTCTGCCACGCACTTCTATAATCTTTGGTAGTTTTTTTAATTCCTCCATTAAATAATCTCCTATAATTTTTGCGTTGGTCATTAAGTCGTCCTGCTCAATTATTTCCAACACAGCGAGTGCTGCAGCACAGGCTAAATGATTGCCACCAAAAGTAGTACCTAACATAAAATGTTTGGGCTGAATTTTTGGTGCAATAGAAATGCCGCCTACCGGAAAACCATTGCCCATTCCTTTGGCCATAGTATAAATATCTGCCTGAACGCCGCTATGGTCATGTGCATAAAACTGTCCGCTTCTGCCATAACCACATTGTACTGAATCGGCGATATAAACTGCATTGTACTCATCACATAAGCTTCTTATCTTTTGTAAAAAAGAATCGGAAGCTATATTAATTCCGCCAACACCTTGTATACCTTCAATAATTACTGATGAAATTTCGTGTTGTTGAAAAGCTTGTTCCAATGCAGCTTCGTCATTAAAGGGAAGAAAAATTACATTATCTGTTTGGTTAACCGGGGCTACAATATTGGGATTATCCGTAACAGCTACAGCCAACGATGTTCTGCCATGAAATGCTTTTTTAAAAGCAATTATTTTTTTTCTCCCATTATAAAAAGATGCCAGCTTCAACGCATTTTCATTGGCTTCCGCACCGGAGTTGCAGAGGAACAACTGGTAATCTTCTTTACCTGAAATCTTGCCTAATTTTTTTGCCAGTTCTACCTGCAAAGGAATTTTTACAGAGTTGCTGTAGAACCCAACTTTATGCAACTGATCTTGCAACCGTTGTACATAATGTGGGTGTGTATGTCCAATTGAAATAACGGCATGACCGCCGTACATGTCCACATACTTTTCCCCTTTATCATCCCAAACGTAAGAGCCGAGGGCTTTTACAATCGTGATATCATTGAGGGGATATACATCAAATAAATTCATTGATTAAATTTTTGTTTGCTTTAATTTTTGTTTGTAAATCAAATGAGCAGCTACTGACTTTATCCATACGGCTTCTTCATTTTGCATGTGCTGCTTTACCTCATTCCAGGTTGCTTTATCTTCCAGGTAATTCAATAACAATTGATCACCTACTAATAATTCAATGGCTTTTTTTTCATTCAGCGCTTCGTATTTCCCGGGTCGCCATTCAAACTTTTTCGTCTTTTCTTTTACATATTTTATCAACTGTAATGAATGAGCCAATGAATGATAAACAGATGTTTTCCCTACAATCAAATGCAAGCCATCGCAGGTAGCATGGGCATGTTTATGAAAAACAGGAACGAAACTAACAGTCCGTACAAAAACATTTTTATTATAAACCGGGTGTTGCGCATTGTTCCAGTCTTCCTTAAAAACCCAGTTTAAAAAAGGGGCTCCAATCATTTCAAAAGGCTGCGTGGTTCCTCTGCCTTCGCTGAGGTTGGTACCCTCCCATAGGCATTGGCCGCTGTATATATTACAGGTTGCCACGGTTGGTATATTGGGAGAAGGTGGAATAAAAATATAGCCTTTTAATTGAACAGGAATGATTGTCAATTGCCAGCTAGCATTCAATTTACTTTTGAAATAAATACAAAGCTCACCAAGGGTAAGCCCATGGCGATGTGGCAATCCTTCCAATCCAATAAATGAAGCAAATTCTTTTGTAATAGCAGTACCTTCTACCTGCCTTCCGGCGGGATTTATTTTATCTGCAACAATTATTTTTATGGAGAGATTTAGTTGTGTTATTTTCTGTAATAACAACCAAACAGTGGAAGTAAAAGTATAGTAGCGGCTTCCGGTATCCTGTAAATCAATAACGATGGTATCAAGCTGTGCCAGTTGTGCTGCCGAAGCAGTCAACAAATTATTTGCTGAACTATATAGCGATACCCATTGAACATTTGTGGCCAATTTTTTATAGCCAGCAGTATTGTCGAGTTTTACCTGATCCTGCAATTCTCCAAAAAGACCATGCTCTGGAATGAATACTGTTTTTAATTTCCCCCAATCAGCCAATAGTTGAAAAGTATATTTTCCACTATCGCTATTCCATGCCGACTGATTACATAACAAACCAACTGATTCGCTTTTATTGAGCAGTTTGTATAGTTGGATTTTTTTCATCTTTAAAAGCCAGCAGGTTTAAGTTTCAGGCCGGTGGTTTCATCCAAACCAAACATCAAATTCATATTTTGTACCGCCTGACCACTGGCTCCTTTTAGCAAGTTATCAATAGTTGAGTGTACCACCAGTTTGTTACCCGATTTTTCTAACTGAATCATGCACTTGTTGGTGTTAACAACCTGCTTTAAAAAGATTGGTTCTTTACTTATGTTGGTAAATGGCTGATCAACATAAAAATTCTGATAGAGATTTATTAATTCATCTAAGCCAACAGCACATTTAATTTGAGAGCTGATAAAAATGCCACGGGTAAAATCTCCCCGCCATGGAACGAAATTGAGAAGGCTGCTCCCGCCCCCATCCCCTCCCGATAAATCGGGACGTTGTGCCGGGGAGTTATTTGACGTTACTTCGTTTTCACCAATTCTCTTTTTAGAAAAAGTGTTTTGTAGTTGTAATATTGATTGCTCAATTTCGGCATTGTGCTGATGGGTTAATGTTTTATATGCCTGTATATTATTTGCTCTCCAGCTAAAATGGGAAGTGGCCGAAAAACTTTGCCCTGCGCCGGTACTGCCTGTAATACCTGTTGTGTAAACTTCCTGCATTAAACCAGCTTTTGCCAGGGGCAGTAAACCTAATTGGATGGCTGTTGCAAAACAACCTGGGTTGGCTATATTTCTTGCTAATTGTATTTTATCTTTCTGTAATTCCGGCAAGCCGTAAATAAAATTTCTTGAAGCAAATTGAGCATCCGCTGCCAGACGAAAATCGTTTGCCAGGTCTATAATTCTTATTGATTCATGAACAGTATTTTGGGATAAAAACTTTTTAGAATCTCCATGACCCAGGCACAAAAAAAGGACATCTATGCCCCCGCCCCCATCCCCTAACGGGGAGAAATCATCAGAGAAAAGCAGCTCCGTTTCTCCATACAGATCCTGGTGCACTTTATGCAAATGATTACCAGCATTGCTTTTACTGTTTACAAAAACAATTTCAGCATGAGGGTGATGTAATAAAATTCTTATTAATTCACCACCTGTATAACCAGCACCGCCAATGATGCCAACTTTAATAGTGCCGCTGCTACCCCCGTCCCCTAAAGGGGAGTTATTTGGCGTGTCTATGGTTTTTAAAGATTTCAAATAATTGTTACATTTTAAAGGTTATCACATTCTATTCTTTGGTTCTATATAAAATTTAGGCCCGTCGAATAACTCCCCTTCAGGGGATGGGGGCAACTGCATCCACACTGTCTTTAACCTGGTGATAAATCATTGTTTGGTTACCGAAAATTTTTGTAAAGCCCCTTACATCTTCACCCGTCCAGCCGTTGTTCATTTCGCCATATTTTCCAAACTTACTGCTCATTAAATCATAAGCAGATTCAATACCAGTAACCTGAAAACGATATGGCATCAGTTGTACAAATACTTTGCCGGTTACATTTTGCTGTGAGCTGATAAAAAAGGTTTCTATATCTCTCATTACAGGATCTAATATCTGTCCTTCATGCAGCCAGTTGCCATAAAACAATGCCAGCTGATCTTTCCAGTTGAGCTGAGATTTTGTAAGGACGTGTTTTTCCAAGGCGTGGTGTGCTTTTAAAATAACCATCGGCGCAGCTGCCTCAAATCCTACTCTACCTTTAATGCCGATAATGGTATCGCCAACATGAATATCTCTGCCAATGCCATAATGACCAGCAATGCTTTGCAGGTATTGAATGGCTTCCGTAGGATGATCAAATTTTTTATCATCTACGCTTATCAATTCCCCTTTTTCAAAACCAAGTTCTATATTTTTTGATTCGGATGCTGTAACCTGTGTTGGCCATGCTTCTTCCGGCAGCATGCCATTTGAATTCAATGTTTCTTTGCCTCCAACGCTGGTGCCCCACAATCCTTTATTGATGGAGTATTGTGATTTTGCAAAATTCATATCCACCCCTTTCTCTTTCAAATATTCTATCTCCGACTCCCGGCTTAATTTTAAATCTCTGATGGGTGTAATGATTTCAACACCCGGCAGCATGATATTAAAGACCATATCAAAACGCACCTGATCGTTGCCTGCACCTGTACTGCCATGCGCTACTGCATCTGCATTCAACGCTTTGGCATGTTCGGCTATAAACAAGGCCTGGCTTATTCTTTCGGCACTTACACTTAATGGATAGGTATTGTTTTTTAATACATTACCATAAATAAGGTACTTAACAATACGGTTGTAATAACTTTTTACTGCATCAACAGTAGTATGTGTTTTTACACCTAATTTATAAGCATGTGCTTCAATGTGTTTTAATTCATCAGGTGTAAAACCACCGGTGTTTACAATCACAGAATGCACTTCGTATCCCTTTTCTTCTGTAAAATATTTTACACAAAAGGTAGTGTCTAATCCACCGCTAAATCCCAATACTACTTTCTTGCTCATTGATTTAATTAAACTTGTATTTAAAAAAATATTTAGAAACTATCTTAACTATTTTACTATTATCCACGCTTATATTTTTGCGATTGAAAATACGCAATAATCTGCTTTGCCTGATTTCCATCAGCCGTTCGTAAATTTTTGAATTCTTTTTAAAATCTGCCTTTGTTTCTTCCGGCTCCCGATGATCTACAGGATCGTACAACATTGCGGTGCACATGCAATTCTTTCTGTCTTTACTCATAAGAATATCGAAGTTTACACAGCTTTTACAGCCTGCCCAAAACTCCTCATCATCGGTCAATTCCGAGTAAGTTACAGGCTCGTACCCCAACTCCGAATTAATTTTCATCACAGCTAACCCCGTTGTAAGTCCAAATATTTTTGCATGCGGATATTTTTCTTTCGATAAATCAAAAATGCGCTTTTTGATTTGTTTGGCAACACCACTTTTTCTGAAAGCGGGCGCAACAATTAAGCCGCTGTTGGCTACAAATTGTTCATGACCCCAGGCTTCAATATAACAGAATCCCACCCATGTTCCATCGGTAGTAACAGCAATTACAGCCTTGCCTTCGTTGATTTTTTTCTCGATATAATCCGGGCTTCGCTTGGCAATACCTGTTCCTCTTGCCTTGGCAGAGTTTTCCATTTCATCTGTAATAGTAATAGCGTATGAAGTATCCTTGCTATTAGCAACCCTTATAATTATGTTATTGGTTTCCACTAGTTAAATAATTAAACTAAAAAGTGTTAAGAAAATTTGTTAGAACCAGTTTTGGGGATTTTTCACTGACAGGGGCAATCTAAAAATGCTCGGCCTATCAGCAACGAGGGCTGCGCCTGGGGGAGTTTACTGGAAAACAAACAAATGAACAGGCGTTCAAGATAACGCTGCTTTTTGTGTTGTTGGTATGTGATTTGAAATTTTCCAATTCGTAAAATTATTTGCCTTAAAGCACAAAAGTATATTTTTTTCAATAAACGGTAGATTTTTTTAGATTAATTAACAATGAATTGTTTTTATTAAAACTTACATAAGCCAGTTTTTTAATTCATCGGCAAGCTTTCTATCGTTGGTAAGGCGTGGCACTTTGTTTTGCCCGCCCAATTTACCAATGCTCCGCATATAGCCTATAAAGCCATTCTTTTTTACTACAGATATCTTTAATTGTTCCAAAATATTACCGCCTATTAAATCATCGTAGTACACATTTTTGGTTCGCAGGTTATCATCCATTTTCTTTGCGAATGCAACAAGGTCTGCGGGTGCATTTTCAAATTCGATGAACCACTCATGATAGCTTTTACCCCCGTTCTGTGCAATTAAGGGTGCTACTGTAAATTCAGTTACCTTAATATTTTCTTCATTGGCAGCTTTTAATAAAGCAGCTTCCACCTCTTCTACAATTACATGCTCGCCAAAAGCCGATATAAACTGTTTGGTTCTTCCGCTTACAATTATCCGGTAAGGATTGGTAGTAACAAACTTTACGGTATCGCCAATATCATAGGCCCACAATCCGGCATTGTTGCTGATAACGAGTGCATAATTTTCCCCAACCTGTACATCTTTTAACGTAAGCCTTGTTGGGTTTTCATTAAATATTTCTGCTGCAGGTACAAATTCAAAAAATATTCCGCTATCGGTATTTAGCAATAATCCTTCTGCCTGCTGTGAATCCTGAAATGCAAAAAAGCCTTCGCTTGCAGGATACAATTCTATACAATCTACTTTGCGGCCAATACTTTCATACAACTTGGCTTTATAAGGTTCAAAGTTTACACCACCTTGTACCATCACACTAAAATGTGGGAACAGTTCGCCAATTTTCTTGCCGGTTTTTTCTGTAAGTCTGTCAAAATACATTTGCATCCATGGTGGAATGCCACTAATGAGTGTCATATCCTGCGTTATCGTTTCTTCTACAATTTTTTCCAGCTTTTCTTCCCATTCCTCAATACAGTTTGTCTCGTAAGTTGGCAGTTGGTTTGATCGTAAATATTTTGGCACATGATGATTTACAATACCACTTAACCTACCTGTGGGAACTCCGCCCACTCTTTCGAGTTCCGGCGAACCGCTTAAAAAAATAAGTTTACCGTTTGCAAATTTGGTATTACCCGTTTCGGCCATGTAGCATAAAAGGGCATTTCGGGCAGTGTTGATGTGATTGGGGATAGAATCTTTTGTGATGGGAATATATTTTACGCCACTGGTAGTGCCACTTGTTTTGGCAAAATATATTGGCTGGCCTTTCCACAGAATATTGTGTTTACCTTGTTTAATTTTTTCGATGTAAGGTTTAAATGCTTCGTAGTCTCTGATAGGAACCTGCTTTACAAAATCCTCGTGTGATTTAATCAATTCAAATTGATGCTCTTTTCCAAAAACTGTTTTTGCAGCGTTTTTCATAAGCTGATTAAAAATAGATTGCTGGTCTTGCACAGCTGTTTCCATTCCTTTCTTTATCTGCTTGTATATATAATTTGCAAATGGCTTTGCAAGGAAAGATTTTATCTTCATACGCACTACCCGTTTTAGATTTTTCGTTGACGATTCGTTATTAAAAATTTTTAATTAGGATTGGATATTATATTAAATATTGGCCCTACCGATTGCTATAACTGTTTACTAAAATTTAGCAATGAAAACCGATTGTTTTGCTGAATAAAGAACTAATAGTAAAAGTGAGTGACACAACGATGTTTAATTGAAAAACCAAAGCCGGTCCCACCCCTTTTTTATTAAAATAATAAATGAAATATTTTTTCGGTATATGTTTAATTCTTTTTAGAATTTAAGTCCACTTAATAAAATGACACAAAACTTTCTTAATAAAACACCGCACAAAAGTATAAGATTTACAGGAACATTTTTGCACCAGTAACTCATTTGCAATCGCAAGGCCAATCTGTATCCAAATCAATACAAGTAACCACCTCCAACGCATCATTACCCTTAGATGCAAATACGATACGCACATGCTGCCTGTCGTGTGTTACACCTTCCAGCGGATAAGTGGAGCCCCTTTCATCCTGCTGTATTTTATTAACATTTATTTTACCAATTGCCAATATTTCCTTCACTTCCGATTCGTCAATATGTCTGCAGTCCATGCGGCAGCGTGCATGCTTACTATAAATAATTTTACTTGCATTGCGATTGATGGCTACCGCATCTCTTACAGGAACAGTTATAGTGTCGTCTGTAAACCTGGGCCTGGCACCATGCTGTTTGGTTTTTACATAAAACAATAACAAGGCTGCTAAAATCAGCACTATAAATGGCAGGTATTTTTTCGATGTCATAAAAAAAGGTAAATGTAAAACTAAACGGCTACAACTGTTAAATCTATCTTTTGCATTTGAAGTGCATTAAATAAATTGAAACTAAAGGAACCAATAACAAAACTGATGCAGGCTACCACAATAACTCATTCTTGTTATCTTTGCAGCAATGAAAAAATCAGTAGCATTACATACACTTGGCTGCAAACTTAATTTTTCTGAAACCTCCACTATTGGCAGGTTGCTGGAAAATGACGGGTTTGAAAAAAAGGGATTTGATGAAGTGGCCGACGTATATGTTATCAACACCTGTTCCGTTACCGATAATGCGGACAAGGAATGCCGCTCGTTGGTACGTCGTATTCAACGCAAGGCACCGGCAGCGATGGTGGTGATTACCGGCTGCTACGCACAATTAAAACCACAGGAAATTGCTGCAATACCGGGTGTTGACCTTGTACTCGGTGCAGCTGAAAAATTTAATATTGCCGAACATTTAAAATCTATCACCAAGGGCGACAGCACAAAAATTTGCAGTTGCGATATTGAGGATGTTAATGAATTTACAGCTTCGCATTCTTTAAACGACCGCAGCAGAATTTTTTTGAAAGTACAGGATGGCTGCGATTATAACTGTTCCTTTTGTACCATCCCGCTTGCCCGTGGAAAAAGCCGCAGCGATCGTATTGAGCATGTAATGGCACTGGTAAATGATATTGCAAAAAAAGGAGCGAAAGAAATTGTTCTCACCGGCATTAATCTTGGCGACTATAACTCACCCACTTTGCAAAAAGATGACGCAGGGGAATTACCTGCTAAAGAGAATTTTTTTGCTCTGATACAACAGTTGGATAAAGTTGATGGCATTGAACGTTTTAGAATTTCTTCTATTGAACCTAATTTACTCAGCAACGAAATAATTGAATTTGTCAGCAACAGTAATAAATTTATGCCGCACTTTCATATTCCTTTACAGAGTGGGAGCAACAAAATTTTAGGCTTGATGAGAAGGCGTTATAAAAAGGAATTATATGCTGAAAGAGTTGGGCTTATAAAAACGCTGATGCCGCATTGCTGTATTGGTGTTGATGTTATTGTGGGTTTTCCTGGTGAAACAGATCAGGATTTCCAGAACACCGTTGACTTTTTACATTCTGTTGATATTTCTTACCTGCATGTTTTCACTTATTCTGAACGGGATAATACGCTTGCTGCAGCAATGAAACCGGTAGTACCAATACATGTAAGGAATTTACGCAACAAAGTGCTGCGGAATCTGAGTTATCAAAAAATGCAATATTTCACCAACCAACACGTTGGAGAAACAAGAAACGTGTTATTTGAAAACAGGAACACCAACGGAACAATAGATGGTTACACGGATAACTACATTAAAATAACTGCCCCTTTAAAAGAGGGCTGGGAAAATAAAATTGTACCATGGAAAATTTAACAGACGATTTGTACAACAAATACCAGGTTACCATTCATTTTGAAATGGACAATGATTTTATGAGTTTTGTGCCAGCACACCGGATTTACATAAACGACCTGATAGACAAAGGAATTGTAGAATACTACACAGTAAGCATGGAAACGCAGCGCTGCTGGATGCTGATTACTGCACTTTCAAAGAATGAAGTAACCAATTATTTGCAAAATTCTCCCTTAAAAAAATACTGGACGATTGAAATAGATGAATTGTTTGTGTACGATGCACAGAGTTACCGTTTACCTGCGTTACAATTAAATTAATTTTTGAAAAAGTTTTGTTGAAATACATATTGCCCTATATTTGCAATCCGAATTTGAAAAAGGGAGTTTAGGTCTCCCTATAGTCACCCGGATGGTTTAGGAAATATTGGGAGTTTAGCTCAGTTGGTTTAGAGCATCTGCCTTACAAGCAGAGGGTCGGCGGTTCGACCCCGTCAACTCCCACAAAGGCTTCACAGAAATGTGAGGCTTTTTTATTTTATGAAATTTATAGTTTATATATTGTACTCAAGTCTGAAAGATAAATATTACATCGGCTTTACCGGTGATATGATTCATGAGCGCCTTCGACGGCACAATACGAATCACAGCGGTTTTACGGGAGGTATTGGTGATTGGGAAATAGTTTTCACAGAACATTTTTCCACAAAAGAAGCCGCCATGCGTAGGGAGAAACAGATAAAGAACTGGAAGAGCA
>JBBQEA010000106.1:0-17212 GCA_038320245.1 Chitinophagales bacterium
TTGCTTTTGATGAAACCAACCAATTGTGGTTATTAAATGCAGCCGGACAACTGGATGTGTATGCAGCAAATGAACACGAGTTTAAGTTATTACAAACCTTTAGGGTAAAAGAAGCCATCCTTAATTTTTTTAATGTAAACCAACGGCTTTTCTTTACTACTTCAGGCAACCAGTTATTTGTTATACAACAGCACCTTGCGGCTACGCAGCATTTGATGCAAATGGATCACACTATCGGGGCACTCATTTATTACAAGGAACATTACCTGATGGCATGGGCTAGTAAAGGATATGCTGTGTATGATAACAGTTTTAAACCTTCGTCTTTTTTAAAAGAAGAAACATATCAGATGCAGGATATCAAGGTTACTTCATGGGCATTGGGTAGCGAAGATATTTTATGGTATGGAACCGATGGAAACGGATTGATAAAAATTTATCCCAAAACAAAATCTTTTATTACGGTTACTACTTCTGAAAATGGGATGCCTTATAATAAATCGGTAAGGGCATTTTGTGAGGCCGATGGAAACTTGTGGATCGGCACCAAGGGGAGTGGCATTATTAATATTCCGCATTTCCGTACCGGACAATCTTTAAATGACCGACAATATTTCTTGGCGCCTGCCGAGCTGGATAATAATTCTGTATATGCACTTAAAAAAGGAAACGATGGGCTAATCTATATCGGTTCCGATGCAAAAGGTATTGCTGTGTATGATCTCAAAAACAAACGATTTAGTAAATGGGCAGATATCAAGGGGCATGCTGCGTATCCTGAATTTGGATCAGTATATGCTATCAAGCAGGACGCCGATAATTCATTGTGGTTGGGTACAAGTGGTTATGGGTTGATACACCTTAAAATTACCCGGGATGAAACTGGTAAACTTGCGGTAACGCTTTTTGAAAAATTTACTTTTAATGATAGCAATACCGGCCCTGCCAATGATATTATTTATGCTTTGGAAGAAGGAGATCAAAATCATTTATGGATTGGATGCAGGTATGGCGGCCTTAGTTTGCTTGACAAAAAAACACAGTTATTTAAAACCTTCAAGGCCTTTACTTATCAAGGCAGCCTTTCCAATAATGATGTGTTATCGCTGTTTAAAGATAGCCACAACAGGGTTTGGATTGGCACCAGTTATGGGTTAAACTGGATTAATGATGCTGATGGCGCTAAACAGGAGCCGGTATTTCAAAAACTCACTACCGCAGATGGATTGCCCAACAATACCATTCATGCAATTGAAGAAGATAGTATCGGGCATATTTGGGTAAGCACCAATAAGGGACTGGCAAAAGTAAACCAGGCTGATCTTAAAGTTTCTTATTACCAACAGTCCGATGGTTTGCAAAGCAATGAGTTTTGCGATGGCGCTGTATGGAAAGACAGGCAGGGTAATATTTTTTTCGGGGGTACTTATGGCTTTAATTATTTTTTGCCACAGAACATTCGTAAATCCAACTGGCAGCCTAATTTGCTGCTGTCTGGTATTTCTATAGGAGGTAAAAATATTAATGAAAATGGTTTTATAGTAATAGACCCTGCAGCGGCGGAGCCGGTTGATTTCTCCATCAGCAGGAAGGATAATTTTTTTGAACTCGACACTAAAGCCATCAGTTTTTTAAATGCAGAAAAATGTGAGTACGCTTATTACCTGGAAGGATACGATAAAGCCTGGCATTATGCAGGCACCAACGGAAAAATTGTGTACAGTAATATCCTGCCAGGTAATTATACCCTGAATATAAAATGGAGTAATGGCGATGGATTATGGACCAAAGAAACCCCGTTGATAACCCTGGAAGTAAAGCAATATTTCTGGCTTACAGCCTGGGCCTATTTGGGTTATGCCCTGCTGTTAGCTGCATTAGTGCTGGTATTTTACAGGTATCGTAAAAATAAACTGGAGATAAAACACCAGTTGGCAGTAGAGCATGTACTTCGTGAAAAAGAAGAAGCCATACATGAGAACAGGCTGGGATTTTTTACCAATATTGCACATGAACTGCAAACGCCGTTAACCCTCATAATGGGCAGCGCAGAGCGTTACCTTGATAAATCATCTGCCGTTAAAGAACAAAAAGATAAACCTTATTTTTTATCATTAATTCACCAGCAGGCCTCCCGGCTTACGTATTTGGTGCATCAGTTACTGGAGTTCAGAAAAGTGGAAGCCGGGTATTTTAAAAATCAGTTCAGTCATTTAAACATCAGTGAATTACTACAAAATCTTGCACAGGCATTTGTTCCATTGAGTGAGCACTATAAAATGGAATATGACCTCAACATTACACCAGATATCATCGGCTGGGTGGATAAGGATAAACTGGAGAAAATAATTTTCAACCTGTTATCCAACGCATTTAAACATTCCGGTAAAAATGAGCAGGTAAGTTTTTCTGCCAAAGAAAACAAGCAAACCAGGCAACTGGAAATAGCAGTTGTAAATTCAGGTACACAACTGCCCGTAGGAAACCTCGATAAATTATTTGATAAATTTTATGCAGCCAGTGAAAATAATTCCGGAAGTGAAAAGTTTGAGACGGGCATTGGCCTTGCGTTTACAAGGCAACTGGTTACTTTATTGAATGGCACTATCACTGCCATCAGCGAAAATGAGCGCATCAGTTTTAATGTAAACCTTCCTTATATTACCAAAGCGCCGAACGATGCTGTAGCGACAGTAGCTCAAATCACCAGTGATAAACCCTCCTATCTTTACCAAACCATAACTGCTTCTTTTGATACAATACACAATGTATCTGCTGCAGAAAATAATAAGCTGGCCACCATTGAAAATTTATTGAACCAGGAAAAGAAAAATGTCCTGCTGGTAGAAGATGAACCTGAAATCCGGTATTTATTAAAAGATATTTTAAAAGATGAATACAATGTATATGAAGCGGATGATGGAAGAAAAGCATTGGAACTGATTGAGAAAATAATCCCCGATATTGTAATATGCGATGTAATGATGCCTAACATGAATGGGCTTGAATTGTGCAATAAGATGAAAAATGCTCCGGCTACCTGCCAGGTACCTTTCATCATTTTATCTGCACGGGGTAGTGAGGATCATCACATGGAGGGATATGAAGTGGGAGCTGATGCCTATATATCCAAACCTTTTAATACAGGACATCTAAAATTACGGATACGTAAAATGCTGGAATACCGGGAAAAGCTGTTGGATATTTTTAAAAATGATATCCATTCAGAAACGTTGGTGGAAGCAGACATTGCTGAAACTGACAAAGTATTCCTGGTAAAATTGGTGGAAGTTATCAATGAACACATCAATGAGCCGGAGTTAAGTGCTGTTTTTTTGGAGAAGGAATTTAGTATGAGTAAAATGCAGATGTACCGCAAATTAAAAACAATGACTGGTATGACGCCGGGAGAATTCATTAAAAATATCAGGCTTAAACAAACTGCAACATTACTTTCCAATACCAACCTAAACGTGACGGAGATTTTCTACCGCACCGGTTTTAACAACCAATCCTATTTTTTCAGAGAGTTTAAAAAACGGTACAACTGTGCACCAAATGAATATCGGGAACAGCAAACCATTCAAAAATTATAATGAGTGTATCGGTTTCGGTAACCCATAAAATTGTGCCGCTGTAAAAATATTTCGCTGCTGTTAGCTACATCAATCATTGAACGCTTCCATAATCAATTTTACAGCTTTTGTCTCAGTAGGGTATTTTCAACATAAAATAGTCCATTTTTCACCTATTTTGTAACTATAGTACAGTAAAATGTTAGCATAGTGCATAGCTCCCGCCTGCATTAAAAATAGCTTTGGATATCAATTGCTACATATGCTAAAACATAAAACCAGCCCCTTGGTTTTTCTATATGGTCTGCTTATTCTATTAATTTCTCCGGATGTAACTGGTCAGCCGCTTATGCTTAAAGTGGCCGGAGATGCGCAGGCTGGTTTTCATGTTGATATATATAAAGGGAGTCAATTGCTGGTGACCAATACGGAAGAATTTTCGCTGAAACTTTTTAATAATGACCTCAGTACTGTTGCCAACATAGCGCAATGGAAGGCCTCATCGTTTACCAGCAATCAACAAACTATTACCTTAAAAAAAGATTCTTATATAAAAGAGTTTGATGCCAATCTCTCTGTAGCTGTCACCTACCAGGTGGTAAATGAAAATGTGGTTAAAAAGACGATTGAATTGCTGCAGCCATCTATGCCGGGCATGTTATATATTTTGCAACAAACTGCAAGGCCTGCGGAAAAACCAATCCGGTATGTAACGTTTGAATATGATAGTTTTCCGGGAGGGCTTGTACATGAGATGTTTCCAGCCGTTGGTTTTATTACTCCTAAAAATGAGGTGGTTGGTTTTTTAACCGATGCAGGTTACAAAAATCAATACAGCCGTAATACCCGCCGCAGGTTTAGTGGCCGGGGTGGTGGTTTTGTAGGGATGAGAAGACTACCTGATCCCAATTTGTTTGCAGTTGCCAGCTTAGCAGAGAGCACACAGAACAATGACTACATCAAACAAACTTTTGGTGAAATGTACAACCTGGATGCAGGCACGGAAACGATTTTAAAGATACCTGCTGCATATCAAAAAGAAGGTAATGCCGAAGTAAAGATTGATACCGGCTTGATATCAATAACCGGGCATACGGGTGGCAGAGCAGGCATTGAATTTATTGCGCCTTTAAAAGATCAGCAGGTTTATACTATTTCATTTTTATGTAAGGGAAATACGCCGCTGGCATTAAAACTTTTCAGAATAAAAAATGGACAAAAAACAATTGAGCTGGAAGATGGTGTAAAATACATTGACAATTTTCCTGCTACAGAAAATGAGTGGACGCTGTTTAAAGGAAGCATCCTTGTTCCTTATATTGAAAACGATAGCGTTTCTATGTTTATTGGTACACAATCCGGTAAGGAATGTAAGCTACAGATTAAAGACCTTCAATTTGCCGAACACCAGCCGCAACAAGAGCCGTATAACATACTGCCAATAGGCGAAAAAGTAACAAAGACTACCTATGTTTTTGTTGAGCCTTGGAAATCGCATCAGCAATTTATGATCGCTTCGCAATCACGGTTAGCCGAAGGGAAAGGTTTTAAAGGCTCGCTGATAGAAAAGATGCTGTATGCCAATTTCAACATGCTTACCTGGATTACTGATGTAAATGATTTTACACCCTTTAATGTGCCCAATATGAATTACGCTCCCGATATGTACAACCGGGATTCTTATTTTGCTTCAGTAGCATCTTACAACAAAGAACTAAATCTTTCTATCTGGAATCAATGGGGTAAAACGCAAACAGCCAAAGGCGGCATCGGTACCATTATTACACCATTAATGGGATCGGTAGAAGCCAAGGATAATGAGGCTACCATTGAATGGCTGATATGGGCCATGCTTAATAAGCGCCGGTTTGGCGTAACACTTCCGCAGGATAAAATAAAGAAAGCTGTTGAATATGTATTGAATGAATTTGACAGCAACCGGGATGGAAAATGCAAAGCGCATTTTTCGCTAAGTCAGGTTGACATTGTTGATTTTAATCCAAAGACAGATCGCCTTGCTGTAAACCAGGGTATGCTGGCCATTGCATTAAGAACGATTAAAGAATTAGGCTTTGATATCAGCGAAGCATACCTACAAAAAGCCGAGGTTGAATACCGCAATTTTTATGATGTAAAAAGAAAGCATTTATTGTTTGATAGAAATTTTCCAGACATCATAACATTGACAGATCTGGAGCCTGAATTTTTTTCACTGTGGTTATTCAACAGGCCAATGCTTACAGATGCCATGGTGCAAAATCATTTGGATCAGATACCCATTTTAAACAAAGTAACCAACTCACCACATCCTGAATTAGGTACTACTGCACCTATTTGTGTAAGGCTTACAAAAGATGCAAAAGGTTACGCCTATCTCAGTGGCGATTATCAGCCCTTTGAAAAATTTGGCGAAGAAAATTACAGCGATGGAAAAAGTGATGGCTTCTATTACAATGGTGGCAGCTGGTTCAGGCCAGAATATTGTGCCTATGTAGTGGGATTAAAGCATGGCTGGAAGAATGCGAAGCCGTTAATGGAGAACAGGGTATGGGCAGAAATTTATCTTAATCCTAAATGGCCATTTAGCAAAGAGTTCACGCCAACAAAATGGACAAGTACCGATAGTTGGTGGCCATCTACCAGGGGACTATGTTGGAACGTTTTTATACTAATGGCAAATGAAGTAGCAGGGCTACGTACCGCAGCCATGGATCCGGATTATAAAAATCTTAACCTTAAAATAAAATAATTATTAATCTACAAAATCATCAAAATAACATGAAAAAATAAAAAGCCAACACTATTATTCACCAAAAGCATTTACTAAACCAACGTAAAAGTTATGAATAACCAACTGCTAAAAAAACATTGCTTCAATCATAACATGATCAAAGCATTTTATTCTTTAAATATTAAAACATTGCAATTATGAAAAAACTTTTTAAAACGATTGTTCGCTGCATTCCTATACACGTGAAACCAGCGATGCTCTTTATTTGTTGTGCGATTGGCTGTTTGTTTTTACAGCTCCCGGCTACTGCACAGGTCAAAGCAAATACAACAATATCGGGCAAAGTAAGTACTATGCTGGGTGAAGCACTTGCAGGTGTTACAGTGCATGTGAAAAATACTTCCAGCACCACTACAACAGATGCTACCGGCAATTTTACCATCAATGCAGCAGCAGATGCAGTGCTGGAAATATCCTATATCGGGTATGTAAATCAGGAGGTGCCAGTAGCCGGTAAAACCAGTTTAATAATTGTGTTGGAAGTAAGTGCCAATACCCTGAATGATGTGGTAGTGGTAGGTTACAGCAGCCAGCGAAAAGCAGCCATCACAGGTGCTGTTGCATCCGTTAACATGCGTGACCTTGATAAAAGAAGGGTACCTGATGTGGCCCAGTTGCTACAAGGGCAAGTAGCTGGTGTGCAGGTAACACAAAGTACCGGTGCCCCTGGTGATGGTATCAATATTACCATCCGTGGTGTGGGAACAATTGGCAGCAGCAGCGATCCGCTGTATGTGGTGGATGGGTTGCCAACTACCAGTATTTCTTTCATTAATCCTGCAGATATACAATCAATACCCGTATTGAAAGATGCAGCCGCTGCGTCTATTTATGGCGCAAGGGCAGCTGGTGGGGTAATCGTTATCGTTACCAAAAGCGGAAAGAAAGGAAAATCTACCATTGATATCAACTACTTTAATGGTGTGCAAAAAGTGGCCAATCTGCCAACCATGCTCAATGCCAGTCAGTACATGAACAAGATGGAAGAAAGCTGGAACAATTCTGGTAACACAGGTGTTAATCCCTATACAACTGATAAAGGAAGAACAGATCTTGCAAACACAGACTGGCTGCATGAGTTATTTGTATTGGGCAGATCTCAAAACCTGCAGGTATCTGCAAGTGGTGGTTCAGATAAAGTGCAATACCTTATGTCTGCAGGTTACTACGGGCAAAACGGCATTGTGATTTATGATAATGATCAATTCAAACGCTTTAGTTTCAGAACCAATGTGAATGCAAACCTTACTGATCGGGTTACTGTAGGAACCAACCTGCAAATATCTAACAGCATTCAGGATAAAATTTCTTCAAGCGGTGATGCACCTGGCGTTATCCGCCATGCATTTTTGCGTCCGCCGGTAATTGGCGTTTATAAAGATGTAACAGATCCTACATACAGGGCTGCAGATCCATATACCGATTTGCCTTTTTACGCACAAAATGTAGCAGCCAACGGCGGTAGTTGGAATGGTGGTGCCAACAAGTATGAGTTTGCATCAAACCCTATTGCCATCGCTAAATACACCAACGATAAGCGTAGCAATTTAAAAACCTTTGGCAATGTTTATGCAGAAATTGCACTGTTAAAAAACAAGGAACTGAAGTTGCGTTCTAATCTTGGCGTGGACCTGGATATGAATCATAATAAGGCATTCAATAAAAACTATGGAGATGATGATGGTGGTGGTTCGTCGTTAGACGCAGGCACGGGCCGTCAAAATCGTCCAACTAATTTAAACGAAGAGCGTGGGCAGCAAACTACCATAACATTTACCAACACAGCTAACTACACAAAGAAGATTGATCAGCATTCGTTTAATGTTTTGCTGGGTACAGAATACATTACCAATTATTCCTCCGGCATCAGTGCATCAAGGGCAAGATTTGGTAATACAGATTCTGGTTTTCAATACATTGATTTTGGTGCGTTTCCGCAGGATCTTTGGAACGGTGGGGCTGCATCAGAATGGGCATTGTTCTCTTTGTTTGGTTCTGTAAATTATAATTTCGATAATCGGTTTTTTGCAACTGCTAGTTTAAGACAAGATGCCTCAAGCCAGTTTGCAGCTAATAACCAGCATGCTTTATTCCCTTCCTTTTCCGCAGGCTGGAGAATATCTCAGGAATCATTTATGAAAGATGTTGACTGGATATCAGATTTTAAACTAAGGGCCAGTACAGGAAAATTAGGCAACCAGTCGGGGCTTAATAATTACAACTCGCTTTCAATTTATGATCCACAGGGTACACTCATACGTTATGGTAATCCTGATCTGAAATGGGAAACTACCAATCAAAATAATATTGGTATCGACTTGGGTTTATTTAAAAACAAATTTTCTATTTCTGCAGATTACTTTAAGAAAACTACTTCAGATCTTTTGTTGCCGCTTGGTTTACCAAGAGTAGTAGGTGATGTAAAGCCAACCATTGTAAACTCAGGAACAGTGAGCAATACAGGTTTTGAATTAGCCCTTGGGTACAGAAACTATGAGCATGCTGTTAAATTCAGCATCAATGCCAATGCAGCCACGGTAACCAATAAGGTTGAAAAATTAAATGCCAATCTGCCGAACATATACGGACAGGTTTCTAAAACGGAGCCCGGCCATCCGCTCAACTCTTTTTATGGATTCAAAATGACCGGTATCTATCAAAATCAACAGGAGTTGGATACCTATTTAAATGGTGCACCACATCCGGACGTTAAACCAGGTGATATTAAATTTCAGGACGTTGATGGCAATGGCATAATTAACGACAATGACCGTATGTATCTTGGAAATCCAAACCCAAGGTTTAATTATGGTTCAAATTTATCTGCCAGTTATAAAGGTTTTGATTTGAATGTATTGTTACAGGGTGTAAGTGGAGTTGAAAAATACAACGATCTTAAAAAGATCATTGACTATGATACCCGGCCGTTTAATCACACGGTGGCAACGCTCAATGCATGGCATGGTGAAGGTACCAGCAATACAGTTCCACGGTCCACTTTTAACGATAATGGTAGCAGCAGGGTGTCCAGCATTTTTGTAGAAGATGCATCTTATTTCAGGCTAAAGAATATTGAGATTGGATATACACTGAGTAATTTATTTGGTAAAACGAAAGCTGTATTTCAGGATGTGCGCTTTTACGTATCTGCTCAAAACTTATTCACTGTTACCAACTACACAGGATTAGATCCTGAAGCATATAATATGTTTGACCAGGGTACTTATCCGCAGTCGAAAGCATTTTTATTTGGCATTAATATCAAATTATAATTCACCCATTTTAAAATAGAAATTATGAAATCAATGTATAAAAAAATACTGGCTGCTATGTTAATCATCAGTATGTTCAGTTGCAGCAAGGAGTTGCATAGAACTCCAATAGGTATTATCACCGAAGGAATACCACCTACGCATGAGTCTATTCTGTTTTCTGTAAAGTCTTCCTATCAATTACTTTCTAACACCCTTAATATTATTGGTGAATGGGGGTGGGATGATGGAACGGTATTACGCAACGATTTTATTTTGCAGGATATAGCCTCCGGCGATATGCAAAAAAAATGGAGCCCGGATGGTGACCAGGCATGGATGGACCAATTCTCTGATTTTAGTTTTACATCTTCTAACAGTGGCGTAAAAGGCCAATGGAGTTATGATTATGCAGGCATTGCCAGGGCTAACCTTGCTATCAGTTATTTAACGGATGTATCGACTATAACCAATCTTGGTATTGATGACGCCAAAAGAAAATATCTGCTGGGACAAGTATATTTTTTAAGGGCTTTCTATTATTTCGATCTGGTGAATTTATATGGCGATGTGCCGTTGCTGTTAGCACCATTGAAAAATTTTAATGATGCTTACAATGTATCTGTACGGGAAACAAAAGCCAATGTTTACGTGCAGATTAGTAAAGATCTGGTGGAAGCGAAGGCGTTAATACCCGGTGGCAAGTTTTCAGACGATTCAGAGAAATGGAGGGTTTCCAAAGGTGCTGTGCTAGCGATGCAGGCTAAAGTGGCTTTGTATAACAAGCAATGGACGGAAGTGATCAGCACTATAAACGAAATAGAAGCACTTAATTATTACAGTTTAAATGCCAACTACTTTGATAATTTTAGTATCGCAAAAGAGTATGCGGAAACCGAAGTGATTTTTTCTTACAATCACCAGTCCCTTACTACACCAAGATCTGGTAATGGGCTTTGTGCCTTGCTGGGATGGGGTTTTGTGGCACCTACTACTAATTTCATTAATGCTTTTGAAGCCAATGATCCAAGGTTAGGCTATACCGTTACAGGCCAGGATGTATATAAATATCTTGGAGAATTAAATGGCAATAATAAAGGCAATGATGATGCAGCAAGCAACAAAATATATATCCGGTGGGCTGATGTGATGTTGTGGAAAGCAGAAGCGCTCAATGAAACTGGTAGCTATCCTGCTGCCATTGCAATCATTAATCAAATAAGGGCTCGAGCAAGAAATACCGTTACCGTTGCAGGTACTTTGCCGCCAGCTGGAACTTTACCAGATAGAAATGTAGCCTCTGTTAGCAAAGATGAGATACAGGGCTGGCTGATGCAGGAAAGAAGAGTAGAGCTTGGATTTGAATCACAACGTTTCAACGATCTTAAGAGGTGGGGTGTTGCTAAAACTTTTTTAACAGGCCTCGGGAAAAATTTTCAGGATAAAAATTATCTCTATCCGGTTCCGCAGGGTGAAATTGACAGATCAGGAGGAACGATTACTCAGAACACGGGCTATTAAATAATTTTGGTAAACCACCTAGGAGTTATTTGAAGTGTGATTCAAACATTTGGGTAACTCCTTCTTTTTTTTCTTTTCCCGAATACTAAAAGCAATTAAAAAATAGTAGCAGCATCATGCAAATCAACTTAAAAATAACATGGGCAGCAATAGTAAGTTGTATTATTTTTTTAGGCGCAACAGGTTGCAGTAAAAAGAGTGGCACTGTGCAACCAGCCCCGGTAATACAACCACCGGTTGTTGTGGCCGCATCTATCTTAAATACGGCTCATCTTGAAAGGTTAGCCGTGCCTGTTACTTTTCCAAATGGTGAAATAGCAGAAGGTATTTATATATATGCGGATGCTCCCGGCTACAATCCGGTTATTGCAGGCGGCGAAGGCTTTACCTGTGTAGATGATGTTGCCCGTGAGCTGTTATTTTATATAAGAAGCAGTAATTTTCCGACGGATACGTTGCTGCAAAATAAAGTGTATGGGTTATTGCGATTCATCATCAATATGCAATCCGACAATGGTTATTTCTATAATTTTTTACAGCAGGGAAATACTATCAACAAAACTGGTATAACCAGTGTCAATCAACCAAAATGGTGGAGCTGGCGGGCTTTGCAGGCATTGACAGAAGCAGGCCCCGTAATTAAAGTAAAAAATGGATTGCTTGCAAACAGGGTAAACCTGGCAGTTGATAAATTAATTGTGGCAATCAAGAAAGATTCAGCGGGCCTGCCACTAACTTTTTCTAATTCTGGCGGAATGGAAGTACCGGAATGGTTACCCGAAGGCGCAGACCAGGCAGCTACATTGATACTGGCATTGATTCCCTATTGCCAGCAAAATACAGATGTTGTTATTAAAAATTATATCCGTAAACTGGCAGATGGCATACTGTTTATGCAACATGGAGATGCAGCTCACTTTCCTTATTCCTGTTTTTTAAGTTCGGGTAATACCTGGCATGCTTACGGCAACGACCAGGCTTCAGCCATTTTTAAAACCGGCTTGTTCTTAAACGATACCAGCTACGTAAACCGGGCTATGGATGAAGTAGATAATTTTTATCCGTGGCTGTTAAACAATGGGTTTAAAAACTCTTTTAATGTAACCTTCAATGGCAGTTTTTTTGCTCCGGAAAACATACACGAATTTGAGCAGATTGCTTATGGAGTAAGGCCAATGCTGTTTGCTGCTGTTGAGGCATATGTAATTACCAACAACGAAAAATATGCTGATATGGCCGGGCATTTAGCTGCCTGG
Source organism: Chitinophagales bacterium (assembly GCA_038320245.1). GTDB lineage: Bacteria > Bacteroidota > Bacteroidia > Chitinophagales > Chitinophagaceae > Ferruginibacter. The sequence goes on from JBBQEA010000106.1 coordinate 12,395, forward strand.
TTCCTCGGTAAGAATTCAGCAATTACCAACATGTTTTCGGTGACTACTGGCCGCTGTTATGATGGCATCAATGCAGGAAATAGTGTAAATAAAAACTCCGGCGCCGAATCTACTATTGAAGCCTTACTGACAATGCAAAGGGTAAATAATTTTCCATCAGTAAAAGCAGCAATGGACAGTTATAAATTATGATACCCGTATTTTAATTGTAAATACTTTAATTTTTTTTATGAAAGACATTGCAAAACGATTCTCAAAAAACCCTTTGTTATCCCCCGCAAATCTTAAGGCAAGTATTGATGGGCTTGAAATTACCAGCTTGTTAAATCCAGGTGTATTTCAGTATCAAAATAAAACATGGCTTATAGTTAGGGTAGCAGAAAGACCTGCACAAAAAGACAATATAATTTCCTTTCCTATACTAACAGAAAAGGGTAGTATAGAAATAATTGAAATCCAAAAAGATGATCCGGAATTAAAAGCAACCGATGCAAGGGTTATCAATTATAAAGGGGTTGATTACCTTACTACACTCTCTCACTTAAGGTTACTCTGCAGTGATGATGGTATTCATTTTCATGAACCAGAAGGCTATCCATCATTGATGGGTGAAGGAACGCTGCAAACCTTTGGAATTGAAGATTGCAGGGTTTCCTTATTGGAAGATATTTATTATCTCACTTTTACGGCCGTATCGGGAAATGGCGTGGGTGTTGGTTTACGTACCACCATCAATTGGAAAAATTTTCAGTCACATGGATTGATACTGCCTCCACACAATAAAGACTGTGCTATTTTTGAAGAGCGGATTAATAGTTTGTTTTATGCCTTGCACCGCCCAAGCAGCGTGGATATTGGCGGTAATTATATCTGGCTTGCACAATCACCCGATGGAATTCACTGGGGTAATCATCAATGCCTGATTAAAACAAGAGAAGAACATTGGGATAGTGCCAGAGTGGGTGCAGGTGCTGCTCCTATTAAAACAGAAAAAGGCTGGTTGGAAATTTATCATGGCGCCAATGAGCATCACCAATATTGCCTGGGTGCTTTCTTAATGGACCTTAATGATCCTTCCAAAGTAATTGCACAAACAGTTGAACCCATCATGGTGCCATCAGAACCATATGAAACAAGTGGCTTTTTTGGCAACGTAGTATTTACCAATGGCCATGTGGTTAATGATGACCAGGTTACTATTTATTATGGTGCTTCTGATGAATTTGTTTGTGGGGCCCACTTTTCTTTAAAAGAAATTTTCTCATTATTAAAATTTAATCATGCGCAATAAATTAAAAATAGAGATTGATCATTTTAAAAGCCAGCCGCATAATTTCAGAATACTGATTCTTACAAATCTTGTATATGCATTTGTGTTACCGGTTATCGACACGTTTGTAGCTGCTTACGTAATGCGTAATTCAAACGACCCTACTAAAGTGGTGATTTATCAATTGACTGTTTATACCGGAATACCACTTACATTTTTATTGAATGGATTCTTGCTAAAGCATTTTAATATTCGAAAATTATATTCCGCAGGTATGATGCTGAGTGCGGTTTCTATGATCTTTATGATGAGCTTGCATACCTTAAATAATTTTGGACTTGGGGTAGCTGGTATTATAATGGGATTGTCGTTCGGGTTTTATTGGGCTAACAGGGACGTACTTGCGTTGGCAATTACTAATGATGGTAACCGAAATTATTATTATGGATTAGAAACTTTTTTTTATACCATTATTGCTGTTATTATTCCTGTAACCATTGGTTGGTTTATCGAAACTAGAGGCGGTGCAAACCATGATGATGCCGCCATTCACCTTGCTTACAAAATTATCACTGGCATTGTTTTCCTCATTACTGTCGTTGCCTCCATTGTTTGCTTTAGAGGCACTTTTCCAAACCCAATACATAAGAAATTTGTGTTTTTTAAGTTTCATCCTTTATTGTATAAACTACTTTCATTGGCGTTATTAAAGGGGCTAGCGCAAGGATTTTTAGTAACAGCGCCGGCAATGTTAATAATGACTTTATTAGGAAAGGAGGGCGCATTGGGAACTGCACAGTCCATCGGCGCAGTTATTGCAGCCATTATTATGTACGTATTGGGAAGGTTATCTAAACCAAAAGACCGGATCAAAATATTTGCTGTAGGACTTGGTTTATTTGCCTTGGGTGCCGTGATAAACGGTGCTTTATTTAGCGGTCTCGGCGTAATTATTTTTATTCTTTTATTGCTCATTGCAAAACCATTAATTGACCTGGCTTATTTTCCCATTCAATTCCAGGTGATAGATATTGTTAATAAAATTGAAAAACGTGGAGAGTATGCGTATATATTGAATCATGAGTGGGGCTTGTATTCCGGCAGGTTGTTAGGTGCAGGTACATTTTTAGTGTTGGCTTATACCATCTCTACGGAAATTGCGCTGCGATATGCTATTATCATCATTGCTGTATTACAACTGTGTTCAATATTTGTAGCAAAAAATATCATCGCACAAGGAAAAATTCTTTCGCCAGAAGAATCTGACATTGATATGAAGGTATTGGGCGAAGTGGCAGAAGCCATCGTGTAAGCAAGATCGTTTTTATTAAATTAAAATACATAATTTAACAATAGTAGAAAAAGGGTAGATTTTTCCTTCAAAAAAACATCAATAATGAAAAATAGTTTAAACATTTCTTTAGCCTGTATCTTTTTAATTGGTTGTACAATCATTTCAAAGGCGCAGGTTAAACAACTGCAATTACATCGTATTAACCAAATGGCCGATATACCCAAACCACTGCAGATAATCGATTATAAAAAACTGGCATTGCGGTTTGATAGCACGGTATATGATTTTAATGCCAAAGGAAAATTTTGGCCGATGATATGGATTGACAGTAATCAAAAGAATTTTCCTCAAAATGTGGTGGGCTTATACACTGCTGTTGCAGATGTAAGACAGGGCACTAACAACAAAGGTATGTTTCATGAAGCGCTGGCAACAATGGGGGCAGTATTGGGGGCAAAATTGGTGGGCATTGATAAAACAAATCAAAAGGGTTTGAATTATGTAGGCATGCTGAAGAATTATTTCAATAAAGAAACCGGGTGGAATATTATGATGAACAACACCTGTCCCGAAGTGGCGTTGCTGGGTGGTGGTTATGGCCGTGACTGGTGGTACGATGTGTATCCTAACCTGTTGTTCTATGCAATTTATGATCTGTATCCAAATGAACCGGGCTTCACTGTAATTGCAAAAACTATTGCAGATAAATTTTATGATGCAGATTCAATTTTAAACGGCAATTACGATTGGTCATTTTTTGACTATGGCAAAATGCAGCCAATGAAAAACAATATCTGCGCCCAGCCAGATGTGGCAGCAGGTCATGCATGGCTGTTATATTCCGCTTACAAAAAATTTGGCGATCCAAGGTATTTAAAAGGGGCATTGAGCGCTTTAGCTGCTTTGCAATCGCAATCAACTAATCCCACTTATGAGCTGCTGATGCCATTTGGCGCTTACCTGGCTGCAAGGATTAATGCAGAACAAGGCAAACAATATGACATAAATAAAATGCTCGGTTGGAGTTTTGATGGAACCGCAATTTGCCGGGAAGGCTGGGGAGTGTTGGTTGGCAACTGGAATGGAATAGATATATCAGGTATTGTAGGTAGTACTGTAGATCATGGAGGATATGGTTTTTTAATGAATACTTATGACGCAGCCTGGCCATTGGTACCAATGGTAAGATATGACCAACGTTATGCAGCAGCCATTGGTAAATGGATGTTGAATGCAGCCAATGCAGCCAGATTTTTCTATCCGCAATACATGCCTGATGATCATGAAACTATTCCTGAACTGGCATCGGTAACAAAAGGTGTGATAGGTTACGAAGGAATGATAAAACAATCCAGTTATAAAGAATATGAAAGTTTAAAAGGCCCTGTAGCGCAGGGCGACGGACCGCTGTGGGTGCCTGGCAAAAATCCACCCGAGTCTCAATTTAGTGTGTATGGTAGCGGGCATGTGGGTATTTTTGGAAGTATTATCCGCACAACAAATGTTGCGGGCATCCTGCAATTGAATTTATTGGCAACAGATTTCTATCATGACAAAGCTTATCCATCCTATCTATATTACAATCCTTATAGAACAGTAAAAATGATTTCAATGAAAATAAGCGGGGGCAGAAAAGTTGACCTTTATAATACAGTTACTGGAACCTTTATTGCCCGTAATGTTGCGGGTAATGCACAAATAAAGCTACCTGCGCAAAATGCTGCTGTAGTCGTTTGTATTCCTGCTGGCGGAAAAATAACTTATGAAGAAACTAGAATGTTGGTAAACGGGGTGGTGGTTGACTATATGTTTCATCATAAGAAATGATCCACACCAATAAAATTGTATTTTATGTAATTCCCAGGCGTTTCGGTACTCATGTCAGGGGCTTGTTATAAAGTATAATAGTTAGATTGGTGTTGCGTCTCACTAAATTGCTCCTACTTTTTCCTCCAAAAGTTTCAATAATTTTTCAATAAATTTTTGTTGTTAATGTGTGTGCGGTTATCTTTGCGCTCCCGAAATAAAAAAGGCGGGAAAAAGTTCTTAAGGTGTAGGAAAAAGGCTGGTTGAGAAAATAGTTTTATAATGATGCAGAGCATAAGTTTTGCTGGGTTAAAAGATTGTTTTTTGAGTGATAAGAAGCTGGTTATCAAAAAAACATTTGGTAATTAAAAATAAGGTTCTACATTTGCACTCCCAATCAAAAAAAAGGGAATAGTTCTTAAGGTGTTAGCGGGTAAAAATGATGGTT